>CAZRNL010000251.1:0-4931 GCA_964601395.1 uncultured Silicimonas sp.
TTTAGATTTTCGAGATTGCGGCCGTTAAGTGAAAATGCTCCGTATCCTCGGAATAGAGACTGTTCTCGGCCATCCACTTGCGGCGGGCTTCCTCGGCAACTGCCCAGTCCGAATCGTATTTCGTCATGACTTTTCTCCCGCAAGGTAGTCCTGCAATTTCGCCATCTCTTCCGCCTCGGTCGATTGCGAAGCGCCCAGATAGGGCGTCATCCAGTCCGGACGGCAATCCACGAAAATCTCTTCGGTAACGCTCAGCCCGGACTGGTCGTTCAGAAGTCCCACCGCGACGTTCGACAGGGGTTTTCCCTGCATCCGCCAATAGATCGTCGACCCGCAGGTGCCGCAGACGCCACGTTCGCCCCAGGCACTGGCATGATAGGTCAGAACCCGGTCCTCGCCCTCGATCTGAAGGTTTTGCACGCGCACCGACAGGTAGGGTCCGCCACCGGTCCAGCGCTGGCACTGGGTGCAATGGCAGGCGCCGATCCCGTCACCGATCTCGGCCTGGAACGTGACCGCACCGCAGATGCACTGTCCCGTGCGCAAAGCCATCAACTGGCCTCCCCGCAATCGAAAAGCGTGATGTTCAGCATGAAGGCCCGGTCGCCTTCACGCATGATGCGCACCGGGTCGCCCGGCACCTCTTCGGTGAACCCGTCGATGGTGATCTGCGAGACGCCGCTGAACAACGTACCCGTTGCGCGGTCGAGAAACATGTCGCCTTCGATGCCCCAGACCGTGGACGTCAGGTCAAGGCTGCCCTCGAAGGCGATGCGTTCGACCTCGCTTTCGCCGATCTGACGCATTTCGCCGGTCATCCGCGAGATGCCGACGATCTCGGCCTCGCGAGGAGCGACGAACTGCGGATCCACCAGTGCTGTCTGATCGACGGTGTCGTTACCCGTTTCCAGAAGCGTCGAAAGGGAAAACGGGTCGCGGTTTTCGACGAGCCCCTGAAGAAACGTCGCGCCCTCGGCGTTCCAGCTTGCAAGGAACTCGAAGTCGGCGTCGGCAAACTCGACGTCAGTCAATTCGCCGTCCTCGATGAACTCGCTGCGATAGATCAGCCCTTGCGGCGTTTCGCAGCGCAGGACGTGCTCGGCCATGCACCCGCGCTTCTGAACCGTGTATAGCGGCTCGCAGGCCGAACGCGCCACAAGCTGACCGCTTTCGTCCGCAAGGGCGGCGAAGGGCGACAGGATCAGGCATGTGGCCAAACTGAGTCTCAAGAGTTCATTCCTTCTTCACTGTTCAGGTCAGGCAGGCTGACCTTGTCGGACTTTCTGGTCTCGGCTCGCACCGACGTAATACCGACGTGATACCGATCCCTATTCTGCAGCCACCGAGGCCGACGACGACATGTAGTCCAGAATGGCGTCTGCGGCCTCACGGCCATCCCTGATCGCCCAGACGACCAGCGAAGCGCCACGCACGATGTCACCTGCCGCGTAGACGCCTTCGAGGCTTGTCGAATGGGTCCGGAAGTCGGACTTGATCGTACCCCAGCGGGTCACCTCCAGCCCTTCGACCCCCCAGAGTTGCGGCAGATCCTCCGGCTCGAAACCCAGCGCCTTGATGACCATGTCGGCGCCTTCGACGTAATCCGCGCCTTCGATCAGCTCGGGCATCTGGCGACCGGTCGCATCCGGCGCGCCAAGGCGCATCTTCTGCACCATCACACCTTCGACCGTATCGCCGGTGAACCCTTTCGGAGCGGACAGCCAGACGAACTCGACGCCTTCTTCCTCGGCGTTCGCAACTTCGCGCTGCGACCCCGGCATGTTGGCTTTGTCCCTGCGATAGAGACACTTTACGCTTGTCGCACCCTGCCGCACCGCGGTGCGCACGCAGTCCATCGCGGTATCGCCGCCGCCGATCACGACGACGCGCTTGCCCTCGGAATTCAGCTCACCGCTTTCGAATTCCGGCACGTCGTCGCCGAAGCTCTTTCGGTTCGAAACGGTCAGGTAGTCGATGGCGCGGACGATCCCGCCGGCACCGCTGCCCGGCCCCTGAAGATCGCGGCTCTTGTACACCCCCGTCGCGATCAGCACCGCGTCGTGCTTGCCGCGAATATCGTCGAACGAGATGTCCTCGCCAACGTTGCAGTTCAGCACAAAGGCGACGCCGCCGTCTTCCAGTTGCGCTATGCGCTTCATGACGACGTCTTTTTCAAGTTTGAAGCCGGGAATGCCATAGGTCATCAGCCCGCCGCCGCGATCGTAGCGGTCGTAGACCGTCACCTGCACGCCCGCACGCCGCAAACGGTCGGCGGCGGCCAGTCCACCGGGTCCGGCGCCGATGATGCCGACGCTTTCCTTGCGCTCGACCGAAGGCCGGATCGGTTGGACCCAGCCCTGCTCGAACGCCGTATCGGTGATGTACTTTTCGACTGCGCCGATGGTGACCGTGCCGTGCCCGGACTGTTCGATCACGCAATTGCCTTCGCAGAGACGATCCTGCGGACAGATACGACCGCAGATTTCGGGAAAGGTATTGGTCGCCTGGCTGATCTCATAGGCCTCCTGCAGACGCCCTTCGGCGGTCAGCTTCAGCCAGTCGGGAATATTGTTGTGCAGAGGGCAATGCGACTGGCAGTACGGCACACCGCACTGGCTGCAACGCGCTGACTGCTCTTTCGCTTTCGCATCCGCGTACTCGGCGTAAATCTCATGGAAATCCTCGCGGCGCACGCTGGCATCCCGCTTGTCGGGCATGATGCGCGGCACGGTCACGAATTTCAGCATAGGACTCTCGCCCATGTGGCATCCTCCAAATTCCAGACTTGCCTGATAAATCGAAACGAAAGCAAATAAAAGTCACTCATACTGACCTATTTAGTCTTTTCTGGATCATCAAGCCCCAAGAAATGTCCGAAACATCGAAAATTAGGTCCGATGTGTTACTAATCTGACTCTTTTCTTTGAGTCGCAAACGGTTAGTGTGGCGCCAAAAGTTTGGAGCAGCGCACAGATCATGCCCGTCCTACACATCGCCATTGTCGCGCTGCTGCAGGGAATCACCGAATTCCTGCCTGTTTCGTCGTCTGGGCACCTGATTCTACTGCCGAAGTTGACCGGAATGACGGATCAGGGACAGGCCATGGACGTAGCCGTTCACGTAGGAACGCTTGGCGCCGTGATTCTGTATTTCTGGTCAGACGTTCGACGCGTTCTTATCGGATTGCCAAAGGTCGCCCGCCGTCAGATCGACGATCAGAACTCCTGGCTGGCGCTTTGCCTGATCATAGCGACCATTCCCGTCGTGATTGCCGGATTGATCCTGAAACTGGCCGGAGTTGAGGAAGCGTTGCGGTCCATCGCCGTAGTCGGCTGGACCACATTGATCTTTGGACTGGTGCTTTGGTGGACCGACCGGACCGGCGCAGAAGAACGCACCGCCGGTCAATGGTCGATCAAGGACGCCGCCATCATGGGGCTATGCCAGGTGATCGCGCTGATCCCCGGCGTCTCGCGGTCGGGCATCTGCATTTCGGGCGCACGCAAGCTGGGCTATCGGCGCGAGGACGCCGCACGCCTGTCGATGCTCATGTCGATCCCGACGATCCTTGCGTCAGGCGTGCTTCTGGGCGCCGACGTGGCCGTCGACATGAACTCCGCCCTTGCCCGCGACGCGGCAATAGGAGCGGCCTTCGCCTTCGTGGCGGCTTTAGCGGCGCTATCCCTGATGATGCGACTTCTGAAGTCTGTCAGTTTCACGCCCTACGTGATCTACCGGATTGCGCTGGGTCTGGTGCTTCTGTCGATCGCCTACGCTTAACCCTTGAGGTTCCTCGCGCTGCGCGTCAGGTCGGAATACTGGCCGTCCGGTCGGAAGATCCATAGATAGGATGGTAGAACGGCGCCGGTCGATGTCGGACTGATGCCCAGATCGGCGAAAGTCATCGTCTGCCCCGTCACCACGTTGTCGCGGGCCAGTTGCCGCACCTGATCGACCGTCACCGGCGATGGTGCGAGTCCGCCCGTGAGGAAACCGAGCGCCCCGAAAACCCGACCCATCGCGCGACCCACCCAGAACGGCAGACCGACCACCAGCCGGCGGCGACGGATGACATCGAGCATTTGCTGGATCAACTCGCGAAAAGTGAAGACGTCCGGCCCCCCAAGTTCGTAGATACCCGGCCTGGCTGCGCCCAGCACGGCCTTCTCGGCGGCGGCCGCGACATCGTCGACATAGACCGGCTGAAATCTCGTCTCGGCACCGAACAGGGGAATTGCAGGCGTCAGGCGCGCCATGGAACCGAACCGATTGAAGAACTCGTCCTCTGGTCCGAAGACGATGGACGGCCGCAGGATCACCGCGTTCGGGAAAGCGTCGAGCACTGCCTGCTCGCCCATCCCTTTCGAACTGGCATACTCACTGTCGCTGTCCGCATCCGCACCGATGGCGGAAAGGTGCGCGAGTTGCCCCACGCCCTCTTCCGTCGCGATCCGCGCGATGCGCCCCGCGCCCTCATGTTGAACAGCGCCGAAGGTGTTCCGGCCGGACGGCGACAGCACACCGACACAGTTGACCACCGCATCCGCGCCGCGCATCGCCAGCCGCACGCTGTCGTCGTCGCGGATATTGCAGAAGATGGGTTCGACCTGGCCGACCACGCCGTATGGCTTCACGAAATGCGCTTCATTCGGACGGCGCACGGCGACGCGCACGCGCCAGCCCTGCCGCGCCATACGCTGCGTGATGTAGCGTCCGACAAACCCGGAGCCGCCATAGATCGTGACGAGTTTCGACATCGGACTAGGCCTCGTTTTTCCCTGTCCGGGTGTAGCCGCCACCATCCTTCCGGGCAAGGCGCAAATCGCCGCGCGATTGACCGTTGACAGGCCAGTGAACCACCGGTAATCCACGCCTCCACGACACCTGCCCAGGTGGCGGAATTGGTAGACGCGCTAGCTTCAGGTGCTAGT
>CAZRNL010000252.1:0-4925 GCA_964601395.1 uncultured Silicimonas sp.
TGTGCGGAAATTCCGGTCGATACGCCTTCGCGGGCCTCGATCGAGACGGTAAAGGCGGTCTCATGCCGGGACGAGTTCTGCGAGGCCATCAGCGGCAGGCCCAGCGCGTCGCATCGGTCCTCGGTCAGTGTCAGGCAGATCAGCCCACGCCCGTGCGTCGCCATGAAATTGATGGCCTCGGGGGTCGCCATTTGCGCCGGGATCACGAGGTCGCCTTCGTTCTCGCGGTCTTCGTGGTCGACAAGAATGAACATCCGGCCGTTACGGGCGTCTTCGATGATCTCTTCGATCGAAGATATGGCATCGCGCCAGTTCTCTTCCACGGGTCCGGAACTCTCGTAGGTCATGCTGGTTTCCAAGGCAGTTTTCTGGCCCCTGCACTTAGCGGAAGCCTTTCGGGTTGACCAGAGCAAGCGCCTCGTGGTGACGCGGCGATTTTGCACGGCATGGGTGCGCGCAAGCGCGGATCAGGCAAAGTAGTGATCGGCTTCGATATATCCCGCAAGTCGACCCGCCTCGCACCAGCCGCGTTCGAGGTGCGTCTCGCCAATGACGACCACGGCATCTCCCGGAAGACCGCCCTTGAGATCCAGAATGCGCTGGCGGGTCTCGCCCCAGGTTTGGGCGATGCCGGGTGCGGCATCGGCTGCGACAAGGATAGGGTTTCGCGCCCTGGTGCGGGCCGGATCGTGGGGTGGGTGGACAAGTGCCAGCAGATCCGCCTCGCGCAAACGGACCAGCCGGTCGGCCCGGTCCTCGGCAATCCGGCTGTCGGCCATAAGTCGCAACGCGTTTGAGGAAAAGAGAAGCGCGATGATGTCCCGGCCCGTGGCGGCGCGGATACCGGCATAGGCCTTGTAGTCGATCCCCAACTCACGCGCGCGGCGGACGCGGCGTCGGACAATTTCGATAGGCATCTTCGGCAGAAGTTCAGCCCGGGCGCGACCCCAGGCGTAGCGCCGCCAGGCGCCGCCGGGTTCCATCGTGGGACCCTTGTTATGACCGGGGCCAGCAGCCGTCATCCCGCGTCCTTCAGGCGAGCGACATAGCGCGCCAGCGTATCGATTTCGAGGTTGACCCTATCGCCGACCGCAATGCTGCCCCAGGTGGTCACGGCCTTGGTGTGGGGGATGAAATTGATGCCGAATCGGTTACCCTCGACTTCATTCACGGTCAACGAGGCCCCGTTCAGCGCGACTGAGCCCTTGGGCGCGATGAAACGCGCAAGTTCGGCTGGAGCCTCAAGCGTCACGCGGGTGCTGTCGCCTTCGTCCCGGACGTCGGTGATGCGGGCAACCCCGTCGACGTGGCCCGAGACGATGTGACCGCCCAACTCGTCGCCGACGCGTAGCGCCCGTTCTAGGTTGACCCTCTTTCCAGGCACCCAGGTGTCAAGGTTCGTCCTCGAGACGCTTTCCGCCGAGACCTGAACGTCGAACCAGTTCCGCGGATCCGTTCCGAGCGCCACGACCGTCAGACAGACTCCGTCGCAGGCGATGGACGCGCCGATGTCGATCCCGTCGACGTCGTAGGCGGTGGCGATCCTGACGCTCAGGTCGCCCGCCTGCCGGACGGACAGGATTTCGCCCATGTCAGTGACGATCCCAGTGAACATCGCGTGTCTCCTTGTCTTACCGACGAGGTAATCGCCTTCGTCCAGCGGTGCAAGCGCGGCGGACAGGTGACAGCTGAGTGCCGGCATTCTATGACTTGCGGATGGGCGTGTACCGCGACACCGAAACCCGGAGGTTCCTGTTCCTTCAGGGGCCGCACGGGCCTTTCTTTGCAGGGCTTGCAGCGCGTCTGCGCGCAGCCGGGGCCGAGACATGGCGCGCAGGCTTCAACGCAGGCGATGCGGCGCTCTGGCGGGGACCGGGTTTTCTGGCCTGCTCCGTGCGGCCTGAGGACTGGCCGTCGATCTGCGAGGAACTGATACGCGCGAAGGGGATCACGGACATCGTCTGCTATGGCGCGAGCCGTCCTGTTCATCGCGACGCGCTCGAGGTGGCCGCGAAACTCGGCCTGCGTAGGCATGTTTTCGAGGAAGGCTACCTTCGGCCCTACTGGATCACCTATGAGAGAGACGGGGCAAATGCCTCCTCCCCCGTAATCGGTCTGACGCTGAACCAAATGGCCTCGGCACTCGAGGGCGGCCGCCCTCTCCTGACCGAAGCGCCCGACAGTTGGGGCGACATGGGCGCACACGTCTTCTGGGGCGCGGTCTATCATGGGCTTCTCCTGGCAGGGAAAAGCCGCTTTCCCGAATTCACTCCGCATCGCTCGCCCGGCGTTCCAGACGAGTTCCGCCTGCACCTGAAAAGGCTGGCGACCATGCCGGTCCGCCGGATGACCAGATATCTCGCCACGTTGAGAGTGCGTCATGGCGGGTTTCCCTATCATCTGGTGCTGCTGCAACTGGCGCACGATGCAAATTTCCGGCACCACGGACCCTTCCCCGGACAAGAGGCGTTTCTCGATATCGTCTTCAAGGGGTTTGCCGAGGGCGCGCCGGCGCATCATCGGCTGGTGCTGAAGGCGCATCCACTGGAAGACGGTCGGGAACCTCTGCGCCCTCTGATCCGGACGCTGGCCGAGAGGCATGGGCTGAGCAGACGGGTTCACTTCATTTCAGGCGGCAAACTGGCGCGGCTCCTGAACACTGCAAAGACTGCCGTGACGGTCAATTCCACCTCCGCCGAACAGGCACTCTGGCGTGGTCTGCCGCTGAAAGCCTTCGGGCACGCCGTCTACAACCGGCCGGAATTCGTCTCGGATCAGCCCGTGGCCGAGTTTTTCAGATCGCCGAACCTGCCGGACAGAGACGCCTACCTGACCTATCGCGCCTTCCTTCTTGCTACGTCGCAGGTGCCGGGCGGTTACTATGCGTTCCGCAGCCGACGCAAGCTTCTGCGGCAACTTCCCGACCTCATGCTGGGCGATCAAAGCCCGACCGATTTGCTGCTGGCAACATTTCCGACCGTTGCAGCTAAGCCGCAACAGTTTCGGATCGTGCCGTAAACAACGGTCAGAGTTCTGGAAAAGCCCAGCAGCCCGCGATAGGCTTCCAACAAAATAGCCTGAGGCAGGCATATAAGGTCGAGGAGACCGAGCAGTGATAGGTATAAAGAACACACCCGTGCGGTGGGTAGCGCTATGCGTATCCGCTAGCATACTGGCCGGTTGCGGATTACCCCGCTCCGGTCCCACGAAAAACGAAATCTTCGCCGGTTCCTTCGACCGGTCAGGCAACGCCTTCGTCGTCAGCGCTGACGATGAGGTGACGCGGGCAACGTCATACGACGCATCGCTCGCCTTCTCGGAAGGCTTCATGAACACCAGCGCGATAGGGTCGGACACGATTCGTCCCGGCGACACGCTGGGTCTCATGATCTGGGAAAACGTCGATGACGGACTCCTGGCGACGGACGGATCCAATGCATCCCAACTCGAGGAGATCCAGGTCGATGGCGACGGGTTCATTTTCGTTCCCTACGCCGGACGGATCCGGGCTTCCGGCAACACGCCCGAAGGTATCCGGAGGATCATCACCGAGAAACTCGAATCCCAGACACCCGATCCGCAGGTCGTCGTAAGGCGCCTGGCAGGAGACGGAGCCACTGTTTCACTTATCGGCGGCATCGGGGCGCAGGGCGTCTATCCGATCGAGCGCCCCACCCGGACGTTGACCGCCATGCTGGCGCAAGCGGGCGGCGTTACGCTTCCGACCGACGTCGCGCAGATCACTCTGATCCGCGGTGCCCACAAGGGTACGATCTGGTTGGAGGACCTGTACAGCAACCCGCGTCTTGATATCGCACTGCGCGCCGGCGACCGGATACTGGTCGAGGAGGACGAGCGCTTCTACACCGCCCTCGGCGCTACCGGCGCTCAGGCCAAGGTGCCGTTCGAGACCCAGTCGGTCTCGGCGATCGAAGCTCTCGCGACAATCGGCGGTCTGCAGACCAACCTTGCCGACCCGACGGGCATATTCGTCTTCCGCGATGAACCTGCGGCAATTGCCAACCGCGTGCTGAACCGCAACGACCTGGTGGGGGAGCAGCGCATGATCTATGTTCTGGATCTGACATCCCCCAACGGAGTGTTCGTGGCCCGCGACTTCGAGGTTCGTGACCGTGACACGGTCTACGTTACCGAAGCGCCATACTCGCAGTTCAACAAGGTACTGCAGGCCATCGTCGCGCCGGTCGGCACCGCCGCATCGGTTCAGAACCTCAGCAATTGACCGAAACCCTATCGCCGCCGCCTGACACCAGGCGGCGGCTCTGCGTTTACAGCGGCGGATTCCTTGCCGAAGATCGCCTGAAGCGCATTCTCGACCTGTCCGGCTGGGACATTTCGCTAGGCGTACCCTCCGAAGGCGATTGGGTCGGCGTCTGGGGCCGCACACCTACCGCCTGGCGCGGCGAGGCCGTGGCCGGATGGCGCGACGCCCCGGTGCTGACTGTCGAGGACGCGTTTCTGCGCTCGGTTCACCCCGCGCGCGTTCGACAAGAACCGCCTCTGGGGCTTTGTCTCGATCGGACCGGGGTTCATTTCGACGGCTCGGCGCCCTCGGATCTTGAGAGATTGCTCGCCACGCATCCACTGGATGACACCGGCCTGCTTGATCGCGCGCGCCATGCCATCGATAGCATCCGCTACTGGCATCTGGGCAAGTACTCGGCCAACGATCCGGCCCTTCCCATCCCCGAGCCCGGCTACGTTGTGGTGCTGGATCAGACGAAAGGTGATGCGGCGCTAATGGGTGCAGGCCAAGCCGAATTCAGCGAGATGCTGGCTTTCGCCGCCGAAGAGCATCCCGGCTTGCCGATCCTGATCAAGTCGCATCCGGAAACGATCGCAGGCAAGCGGGACGGACACTTCGATGCCGCAGGGATGCCGGAGCGCGTTCACTTCCTGACCGA
>CAZRNL010000253.1:0-4905 GCA_964601395.1 uncultured Silicimonas sp.
CGAGTGCCAGTGCCGCATGAGGTAGCGGATCAGGCCCTCGTCGTTCGAGACGGCCTTGGTGCCCCGGCCATAGGAGACGCGGGCGGCCTGGCAGATGGCGGCGTCGTCGCCCATGTAGTCGACGACGCGGACGAAGCCGTGGTCGAGCACCGGGTAGGCGGTGTAGAGGTGGCGCTCCATGCCTTCCGAGACGGCGCGCAGCGTCGGGCGCGAGTGGCCGCGCAGGTCGTCGATCTCGGCCTGTTGGTCCGGCGTGATTGGCATGCGGTTTTCCCCTGTCATTCGAGTCGCCCGCCCACTTTATCTAGTCGGGCGTCCGTGGTGAACCACAATATGCAGAGCGGGCCGTCCCTTGGCCGCGCGCGTTGACTTCCGCTGCGCCTGACGCGAGTGTTCGGCACGCGCCGCATCCGTGATATGCGCGGGCCGGCACGATTGAGTCGAGGTGGTTGATATGCGTCTGGCGGTACTTGCGGTTGCTCTCATTCTCGGCGCGGGAACGGTATGCGTCCCCGGCGCATGGGCTCAGTCCGAGACCATGGTCACGCTCGGCACGGCCGAAGCGCGGACCCTGGCGCGGCAAGCGGTGCAGCAGGGCAATGCGCAGGTGGCGGATGCGCTCTCGTCGGCGCTTCTGGCGAAAGACCCCGACGATGCCGAGGCGCTGCTGGTGCGGGCGATCCTGCAACGCGCGGCAGGGCGACTGGACGACGCACAAGAGACGGCGGCCACGGCCTATGGCAACTCCGACAACCCCGCGCTGCGCTTCGACGCGGCGATGCTGACGGCCGACGTGCTGGCCCGCCAGACGCGCTTCACCCGGTCGCAGATCTGGCTGCGCCGCGCCGACCAGGCCGCACCCGACGCAGCGCGACAGGCGGCGGCGGCCCGTGCGTTTGCCGCGGTTCAACGGATGAACCCTTTGAGCGTCAGCCTGCGGTTCTCGCTCAAACCGTCCAACAACGTCAACAACGGCGCCGAGACGACCGAGATCGAAATCGGCGGCCTGCCGTTCCAGATCGACGAATCCGGGCAGCAGCTGGGCGGATGGGAAGCCTCGGCCGGTGTGTCGCTGGGCTATCGGCTGTCCGAAAGCCAGACCGCGCGCACCGATCTGCTGGGAGAAATCTTCTACCGCAGGGTCTGGCTGGACTCCGAGGCCGAGAGTCTGGCGCCGGATGCCGAAGGCTCCGACTTCGACTATGGCACGATCATCGCCGGTATCCGTCACCAGCGCCTGCTCTGGCCCGAGGTGGGCATCTCGTCGGTGACGGGGGTCGTCGGGCAAAGCTGGTACGGTGGCGACGCCCTGGCGCGCTGGGGTGAAGTTCAGCTGAGCCAGATCGTGCGTCGTGGCTCGGACAGCGCGTTGCGGTTCGGGCTGGTCGCGCGTGCGGAAAAGCGGCTCGATGCCGCGATCAACGATTCCACGGCGCTGGGACTGTCAGGCGAGTACGTGCGCGACCTGGGCGACGGCGCAAGCTACAGTGTCGGCGCGACGGTGCGGAATGTCTGGTCGGACTCGGCCACGGTCGACAGCCTTGCCTTCGGGCTGAACGCAGCATGGGTTCCGGGCCGGATCGGTCCGGTTCAGCCGAAAGTGACCCTGGGCGCCGAGAACCGGGACTACAGGAAGTGGGCATCCACCCCCGGTGGGCGCGAGGACAACACGCTGAGCCTGCGGCTGGACGTGACGTGGCCGGAGGCAAGCTACTACGGCTTCGTCCCGCAAGCGACGCTCACGGCCCGGCGTACCTGGTCGGACGTGGATATCTACGACCGGAACGAGATTTCCCTGGGCCTGACCGCCGTTTCGAGGTTCTGAGGGCACTCGTGGTCATTGTTCCTCGTCTTCCGGTGCCTCGAGCACTAAGCTTTGATCCAGGCGTCCTTGGGACGGCACGAGCACAATCGAAAGGAAAACAGCGATGGGAACGGAATACCTGCACACAATGGTCAGGGTCAAAGACCTCAAGGCATCAAAGGCCTTCTACGAGAAGCTGGGCCTTGTAGAACGGCGGCGCAGCGAAAGCGAAAAGGGCAGGTTCACTCTGGTATTCATGTGCCCGCCCGATCAGGCCGACGGCCGGGCCGATGTGGAACTCACCTACAATTGGGACGGTGACGACGGGCTGCCCTCGGACAGCCGCCATTTCGGGCACCTCGCCTACCGCGTCGATGATATCTACGAGATGTGCCAGCAACTGATGGACTCCGGCGTCACCATCAATCGCCCGCCCCGCGACGGGCACATGGCCTTCGTCCGGTCGCCCGACAACGTCTCGGTCGAGCTTCTGCAGCGGGGCGAGGCCCTGCCACCCCAGGAGCCGTGGGCGAGTATGGAGAATACCGGGCATTGGTGAAGTCGCTCGGCATGCTGGCGCTGGTGGTCATGGCTTCAATGCCTGGCCACGCGTCAGCGTGTCGGCTGGCGCTGGCCCTGGGACTGGACGTTTCTGGTTCGGTCGATGGCGGCGAATACCGGCTTCAGATTGCCGGCGTGTCGCAGGCGCTTGGCGATCCGGGTGTCGAGGCGGCGCTTTTCGCCATGCCGGACGCCCCGGTGGCGCTGGCTGTCTTCGAATGGTCCTCGTCGCGGTATCAGAGGATCATCCAGGATTGGGTGGTGATTACAGACAAATCAACTCTGGATGCCGTGCGGGCCCGTGTTCTGGGCTGGCAACGCGCTCCGGCCCCCGAGGCAACCGGGCTCGGGGCCGCGATGCAATACGGTCACGAACTTCTGGCGCGCGCGCCTGCGTGCTGGGATCGGACGCTGGACGTGTCAGGCGACGGCAAGAACAACGACTGGCCCAGCCCGGAGCTGGCGCGAGCACGCGGTGTTCTGGCGGGGATCACGATCAACGGGTTGGCAATTGCGGAAGGCCTGCCCCCCGGAGCATCCGCATTGTCGCTCGAAGCCGACGATTTGCCGGCCTATTTCAGGGCGCGGGTGATTCAAGGGGACGACGCCTTTGTCGAGGTCGCACATGGATTCGCAAATTACGCCGATGCCATGCGCCGGAAACTGCTTCGCGAGTTGAAGACAATAGCCGTCGGCGAGCTGCCTCTCCCTGCCCCGGCTGAAGTTCGGCGGGTCGGCTTGAACCTGCGATCAGGGGATCAGTAGATATACCGGATCTGATCGCTCCAGAATCTCTCCAGCCGCTGCAGGGCCTTGTTCATCGTCAGGATGCTTTCGCCGCCGACCAGCGGATCGGGCTCCATCCCCGTCGCATGCCGTTCCAGCAACTCGGAGACAACCGTGTGGACACGGCGCCCCCTTTCGGTAAGGCGCACACGGACCGAGCGACGGTCGATCTCGCATCGCTGGTGGTGCATGAAACCGTTATCGACGAGTTTCTTCAGATTGTACGAGACGTTCGAGCCCTGATAATATCCACGCGTCCGAAGTTCACCCGCTGTCACCTCGTTGTCGGCGATGTTGAACAGCAACAGCGCTTGAACCGCGTTGATCTCCAGCAGTCCGATCCGCTCGAATTCATCCTTGATGACGTCAAGAAGAAGCCGGTGCAGTCGTTCGACCAGAGACAGCGTCTCAAGATAATCGCCGAGAAATCCGTTCCGTGCGCTTTGGCCCAGAGCCTGATGCATGCTCATGTTCGCGTCTCCCGCTTCTTGCAGTGCTTGCGGAAGGATTTCGCCGAAATTTCCCAAGATACCGTTAAATACGGACGATACTTCTCAGGGCTGCGCTGCTCCCGCGGCGTGGTGAATGCGGATGACGTCCAGCAGGGACGCCAATTCGTCGGGCGCGGCGGATTGGCCGCTGAACCACTGGTACAGATCCTGATCGTTTTCGTTCAACAGCTCCTCGTAGCGGTCGAGCGTTCCCGCATCCAGTTCAGTTCCGCGCGCATCGAAGAACGGACCAAGTATCAGGTCCATTTCCTTGGTGCCTCTGCGCCAGGAGCGGATCCGGAGACGTTTCAAGCGGATCGCGTCATCGGTCATTCATTTGGTTCCATGGGCTGTGTCAGCACCGTCTTCAGACGTTTCTCGATGACGCCAAGCCGTTCGGCCGAACGATGCATTTCGGCGCGCAACGTCCGCAACTGAGACATGAGTTCCGACAGATCGGGATCGGCCACCGGGTAAGGCTCGGAAAGTCCCACGCCTTCGCCTGTCAGAAGCCATGGAAGTGACACGTTCAGCACACCCGAAAGCATCTGGAGCTTGTTGGCGCGCGGCTCGGAAAGATCGTTCTCCCACGCCTCAACCGTCTTGAGCGCGACCCCAAGCCTCTTTGACAGAGCCTTCTGGCTCATCGGGCAGGCCTCGCGGGCGGCGGCCACGCGATCGCCGAAGGTGGCGGTTTCGTTCGAGTACCAGTTGGTTTCAGAAGCGTCCGACATGGAAGATGTCCTTATGAGCTTGCGAATGGAATGGGCGAATTCTAAGACGCTTTCAACACATCGCAACCGGCGGGACGACCATGCACTTTCTGTCTGCGACACTGGACCGCGTCAAACCCTCGCCGACCATCGCCGTCACGACGCTGGCGGCGGAGCTGAAGGCGCAGGGCCGCGACATCATCGGACTGGGCGCCGGCGAGCCCGATTTTCCCACGCCCGAGAACATCCGCGAGGCGGGAAAACGCGCCATCGACGAGGGCAAGACGCGCTATACGGCGGTCGACGGGATCATCGAGCTGAAGGCCGCCATTGTAGACAAGTTCCGGCGCGAAAACGGGCTGACCTACACGACCGACCAGATCACGGTCGGCACCGGGGGCAAGCAGGTCCTTTACAACGCGCTGATGGCGACGATGAACCCCGGCGACGAGGTCATCGTTCCGGCGCCCTACTGGGTCAGCTATCCCGACATGGTCAGGCTGGCCGGCGGCGAGCCCGTGGTCGTCGAGACAACTCTGGAGGGCGGCTT
>CAZRNL010000254.1:0-4896 GCA_964601395.1 uncultured Silicimonas sp.
GCCTCGGCAAAGACGGTGACCACGTCGATGTCGCCTGGATGCGCCGCATAGACCCGCCGCATGGCATCAGAGAACGCATCGTTCCACGGCCCGTAGTCCTCGATCTCGGGGTCCGTCGGATAGCGTTCGGCAAGAGCGCCGATCAGGTCATTCTCGACCGGGCTCAGGCTTTCCTTCAACGCCTTGGCATCCGCAATCGCCTTGTGGGCGCGCGTCAGGGTCGCTTTCCGTTCGTCAGCGTCGAAGAACTCCCACGGCTTGTTGTAATTGGGCCCGATGGCGAAGGCGATGCCCCAGAGCGCCGCGCCACACTTCGGGTCAACGGCATAGGCTTCCTCGAAGGCTTCCGCCGCAGCCTCGTGGTTGTATCCGTAAAGCCATGCCAAACCTCGGTCGAACGCGGCCTGTGCCACAGACGAAGTCGTCGTCACCGGACGCGAGTAACGCCCAAGATCGAATTTTGTTGTCATCGAAGTATCCCCCGTATCTCACGTTCACCGCACACGCCTCACATGCGCTGTGTGTTGAGCCACGAAGAAAAATAGCACAATTCGGCAGAAAACGCACCTAAGGCCGATCTGCTCTGAATCCGCGGTATGGGCCTAGTACAATCCACCCGACGAAATTTCACCCGCCGTGGCCTGTCCCGGAATCACCACCGTCTCGCCCTGGGAATTGGTGACCTCCCGCTCAGGAAGCCCCAATTCGGCATCGGTGAACAGAGGTAGGTTCGCCCCCATCGCGAAACCGCCGTCGAAGGCGATACCGAAAACCGGCTGCTCACCTTCGCGGAAATACTCGGCCACTACATATTCACCTTCGGCGGCATCCGGAAGGCGCGCTCCGGTATAGCGGTCGATCTTGATGAAACGCCCGCCCGGGGGGATTGCAAAGCGGCCGGCACCGTATTTCTCAACCGCCTTCTGCATGAACTTCTGGAACACTGGCGCGCAGAACCTGCCGCCCGATGCACCCTGACCCATCGGTTCGGGCAGATCGTAGCCGATGTAGCAACCTGCGGCGATGGTCGAGGTGAAGCCCACGAACCAGACGTCGCGCGAATCGTTCGTCGTCCCGGTCTTTCCCGCAGTCGGGACGCCAAGGTTGACCGCGCCGGCGGCGGTACCACGCTCGACCACGCCCCGCAGCATCGATGTCAGCTGGTAGGCGGTAATCGGGTTCATCACCTGTTTGCGTTCCGACCGGATCCTTGGCATTCGGCCCGCAGCAAGATCCCGCGTCTCGCAGTCCTGACAGATGCGTTGGTCGTGGCGATAGATTGTCGTTCCGAAGCGGTCCTGCACCCGGTCGACCAGCGTTGGTTCGACGCGCTCGCCGCCGTTGGCGAACATCGCATAGGCCGAAACCATCCGGTAAAGCGTAGTCTCCTGGCTTCCCAGAGAGTTGGCCAGGAACGGTTCCATCCGGTCATAGACTCCGAAACGCTCGGCGTAACCGGCAACTGTCTGCATCCCGACCTCTTCGGCGAGCCGCACTGTCATCAGGTTCCGCGATTTCTCGATGCCGGTCCGCAAAGGAGTCGGTCCGTAAAACTGGTTCGACGCATTCTTGGGACGCCACACGCGGCCTCCACCCACATCGACTTCGATCGGGGCATCGATAATGATGGTTGCGGGTGTAAAACCGGAATCCAGCGCGGCCGCATAGACGAAGGGCTTGAAGGACGATCCGGGCTGACGCTCGGCCTGTGTTGCACGGTTGAAAACCGAGTCCTGGTAGCTGAAACCGCCCTGCATTGCGATAACGCGGCCATTTCGCACGTCCATCGCCATGAAGCCGCCCTGCACGCCCGGAACCTGACGTAGCGAGAATACCGGGTCGGACACTTCTCCGCCCTCATGACGGACATGGATGACATCGCCGACCTTCAGAAGGTCACCCGGCTGGCGCGCACCTCGAACCCAGCGCAAATCGTCCGGTACGATCCAGTGACCGTCGGCGCCATCCAGCCAGCCCTCGACGCCGATGCGCGCCCGCGAGCCTTCGATCGACAGCACCACCGCCGGATACCAATCCTTGATGTCCCGCGCGATGTCAGCGCCCTGAAGAGCCGTCCGCCATTTCTCGACGCCGTCCACCTCGCCGGTCAGCGTTTCGGGATCAAGACTGACCTTGACGCCATGCCACTTTCCCTCGGCCCGGTCGTACTCCTCCAGCGCTTCCTGAAGCGCCTCGGCCGCGATCTCCTGCATTTCCGGGTCGATAGTCGCACGCACTGTAAGACCGGCGCTCTTGAAGCCCTCTGCTCCGAAATCGCGCTCGAGTTGGCGACGGATTTCGTCGGTGAAATAGTCGCGCGGCGGCAGCCGTTCGCGGAACGCCTCGAAGTCGCCCGCCTGCACCGTCAGAAGCGGAGCCACGCGCGCGGCCTCGTACTCCTCATCGGTCAGGTAGCCGTTCTGCATCATCTCGCGCAGCACGAAGTTCCGCCGCGTGATCGCCCGCTCTTCCTGAAGCACCGGATGGTAAGTCGACGGTGCCTTTGGCAGCGACGCCAGGTAGGCAGCCTCCTCCGGTTCGATCTCGGCCAAAGTCTTGTTGAAATAGACCTGCGCGGCCGCGGCTACGCCATAGGCGTTCTGTCCAAGGAAGATCTCGTTGAGATAAATTTCGAGGATCTTCTCGCGGTCGAGCGATCCGACCATCCGCGTCGCCAGTATAATCTCCTTGAGCTTGCGGTCGATGGTTCGCTCACCGCCCAGAAAACTGATCTTGGCAACCTGTTGAGCAATGGTTGACGCTCCGCGCACCGAGGCGCCCCGGCTTTCCACCGCCTCGTAGGCCGCGGCCGCGATGCCGCGCAAATCGAACCCCTGATGCTCGTAGAAGTTCTTGTCCTCGGCCGAGATGAAGGCCTGCTTTATCAGATCGGGGATCTCGTCGGCCGGCGCATAGATGCGGCGCTCCTCGGCAAACTCGTCGATGATCCGGCCCTGTGGCGAATAAATCCGGCTGATCGTGGCGGGCTGATAGTTCGTCAACGTCTCGTGATCCGGCAAGTCGCGACCATAGACCCAGAAAACCGCGCCCAAGGTCAGCGACGTCATCACAAGTCCCAGCGTCAGAACGCTAAAGATCGCACCAAAAAAGGAGAAGATGAAACGCGTCAAACCATGGCCCCTTGAACTCGAACCCTGAATATAGGCGTCCTTGGCCACCGGGTCAAAAGATCCCATACGTCACATGGGCCGGTTTTGGCCACCCGTGCAACTCATTGGCGCATTGCCTCTCGCGTCAGGCGATCCTCGTCCTGCCAGAGCAACAGTGCGTCGGTCAGCGCCTGGGACGCCTCGACCTGCCACCTGTCCGAAGCCAAGCGGTCGCGGTCGCGTTCGGAGGACAGGAAACCCAGTTCGACCAGAACCGACGGAATCTCGGCCGATTTCAGCACCGCCAGCGATCCTTGCCGCTCGGCTCTTGAATTGACGGCAAGTCCCGCTGCCTCGAAAGACCGGATCAATGTGCGCTGCAAGGCGAGCGTCCGGGGCGCGGTTTCGAGGCGCACCAGATCCATCAACGCCAGCGCCACGTCGTCGCCAGCCCCTGTGAGATCAACGCCGGACAGCAGGTCGTTGGCAGCGTGCCGCTCGGTCAGCCGGGTGTCGGCGGCCTTTGTCCCTGCCTCGGACAAACGATAAACGGTCATACCGCTGGCCAAACCGTCCTCCGGCTCCAGCATATCCGCGTGGAGCGAAAGGAAAGCATCGGCTCCTGCTTCGCGCGCCAGCGTCAGCCGCGCCTCCAGCGGAACGAAAACATCTTCTTCGCGGGTCAGGACGACCTTGAAGCGCCCCGTCTGGATCAAATCATCTCTCAGACGACGCGCGATGACCAGCATGAGGTCGGCCTCGACAAGATCGTCGAACATTGCGCCCGGATCGAGCCCGCCATGACCGGGGTCGATCACCACCGTCGAAAGGCCGCCAGAAGCGTCCGCCTCGCCGTGCCCGACCAGCGTACCATCGGGGCTTGCAAGTCTGCGAAACTCCTCGGCGGTCGTGGGAACAAGTGTCACCTCGAGACGCGCAGTCCCATCGTCGGCCAGCACCATTTCCGCTGTCGTGACCATCAGGGGTTCGTGCAACGACAGCGCAAGTTGGGACCATCCGGGCCGCACCGGTTCGACACGCGCCTCCACGATGCTCGCCGACTCGACGGAGGGTTCATCCGACCAGACAAGTTCACCGAATTCGACGACGATGCGCGGCGGACCGTCCAGCGATCCGACGCGCCACGGGATCGCCTGCGACATCGCAACGGACAGGACCACCGACCCACCGGCGTCGACGACGCTCGCCCCCTCCGGGCCAAGCTCGGCCACAGCCGTCGGAACAGGGCCCGCAGTCGCGCCAAACGCGATGGCGGTCACCGTTGCGGCGACCCGGAAAATTCGTGCAAGCCTGCTCATCATCTCGATTTTATTGTTTTCCTAAGACTAGCGCAAACTGCGGTCGGACGGAAACGTTTTATCCTTCTTTCGCCAGAACTTTCGCGGCCATGAACCGCTTCAGGCGAGTCAAGCCTTCGGCGATGTCCTCGGTTGAACGGGCGTAGGAAAAGCGCAGCGTGCCTGCACCGCGCCGCGTGTCGAAATCCAGTCCGGGCGTGACCGCGACCCCGGCCTCCTCGAGGATAGCGGCGGCAAGGGCGCGACTATCGTCAGTCATGGCCGAGACATCCGCATAGATGTAGAAGGCGCCGTCTGGCGGTGCTATCCTGTCGAAACCGGCAGCGGCCAAGCCCTTCAGCATCAGCTCGCGGTTCGCGGCATAGACTGCAACGTTTGCCTCAAGCTCTTTGGTGCAATCCATCGCCGCCAATGCCGCCACCTGGCTGGCGTGCGGCGGGCAGATGAACAGGTTTTGCGCCAGCCGC
>CAZRNL010000255.1:0-4877 GCA_964601395.1 uncultured Silicimonas sp.
GCCGTCGGTCGCCCCGAAAGCCTCGGCGTCGGCCAGCTTCTCGGGCGTCATGTCGACGGCGACGATCCGGCGGGCTCCGGCGATGCGCGCGCCCTGGATTGCGTTCAGCCCGACCCCGCCCGCACCGATGACGACCGCGTCCTGACCGGGACGCAGGCCGGCGGCGTTCACGACAGCGCCGATCCCGGTGATGACGCCGCAGGAGAGCAGCGAGGCGACATCGGAGGGGATGGCTTCGGGCACCTGGGCAAGCTGGCTCTGGTCGACGACGACCTTCTCGGCAAAAGCGCCGCAGTTCATCGCCGCCAGCAGGGGGCCGCCATCGGCAAGCGACAGTGGCGCGGGGCCGCCGGGCGAGGTGCAGGCGGTGGGACGTCCCGAAGCGCAGGCGGCGCAGGTGCCGCAGGACCGGATCAGGGTCACGATCACCTTGTCGCCCATCCTGACCGCCGTGACGCTGTCCCCGACCGCCGTCACGTAGCCCGCCGCCTCGTGACCGTAGACCGCCGGAAGCGTGCCGCCCCAGATACCCGCGGCGTAGGATATGTCGGAGTGACAGATCGCGCAGGCCTCGAGCGTGACCTCGACCGCGCGTCCCGTGGGTGCTGCGAGGGTGACGGTCTCGATGCTCATCGGTTGCCCGAAGGTGTGGCAGACGGCGGCGCGGATGGTGGTCATTTCGATGCTCCGGTTTTTCCGGGAGACTGGCCAGTGATCGTGATCCGGCGCAAGGCCGATTGCGACATGGTTCTGGCGGTTTTCAACTTTCGATCAGATCATTGCGGCTTCACGGAAGGACCCGTGCCGGTCTGCGCGAGACGAAGACCGCGAAACAGACGATCATCAGCAGCATCGAGACAAGGAAGGGTGCGCCGGGGAAGTAGACGGGCGCGGTTTCCGCCGCGAAAAAGGCGAAGACGGAGGTCATCAGCAGGGGCGAGACGATCATCGCCAGGGCTCCGGTCGAGGCAAGGACGCCTTGCAGTTCGCCCTGGCTGTCATCGGCGGTCGCCCGCGACATCATCCCCTGCACGGCGGGCGTCACGACCGCTCCGAGAGCGGTCAGGGGTATGAACATCAGCGCCAGCGTGCCGCTTTCGACAAAGGCCAGCACGAGGAAGGCGAAGAAGTTGAAGACCAGCCCGTAGATCACGGTGCCCCGGTCGCCCAGCCAGCGAAGGATCAGGCGGATCAATCCGCCCTGCACCAATGCCATCGCGATTCCGAACGATCCGAGAGACAGGCCGATCATTCCCGGCGACCAGCCGAAGCGGGCTTCGGTGAAGAAGGCCCAGATGGCGGGATAGACGGTGAAGGCGACCTGATAAAGGAAGAACAACAGCAGGAGCCGCCTGAGATCAGGGTTCAGACCGACGTTCTGGAAAGCGCCCAGCGGGTTGGCCCGAGCCAGCGTGAGCCGGCGGCGGCTGCGCTCGGTGACGGTTTCCGGCATCACGAGATACCCGAAGGCCAGGTTGGCCGCGGCAAGCGCGGCGGCCGCGTAGAAGGGCGCGCGGGTGCCGAACTCGGCCAGAAGACCGCCGAGGAGCGGGCCGATCACGAAGCCCATCCCGAAGGCCGCGCCGATCAGGCCGAAACGCGCCGCCTTTTCATGAGGGGCGGAGATGTCGGCCATGAAGGCGAGCGCGATGGAATGTGTGGCGGCGGTGATGCCGCCGACGATGCGGCCCACGAGCAGAAGCCAGAAGGTCTGGGCCAGCGCCATCACGATGTAGTCGAGCGCCATCACGAAAAGCGAGACCAGAAGCACGGGCCGTCGTCCGAACCGGTCGGACAGAGCGCCGAGCACGGGGCCGAAGATGAACTGCATCGCGGCAAAGGCGGTGGTCAGGACGCCGCCCCAGAGTGCCGCGTCTGCAAGCGGAATGTCTCCGATCTCGCGCAGAAGCGCGGGCATGACCGGCAGGATCAGTCCGATCCCCATGGAATCGATCATGGTCGTCAGAAGGATGAAGGCAAGGGGAAGCCGCATGATCCGATCAGTAGGCGAGCGGGTGCCGCGCGGGAAGGGGAAATGGTGCGGGCGGTGTCTGCCTGCCGTGCGGCGTCGCCGTACCGGAGAGACTCCTGCAAAATCGCCTGAGGTTCAAGCGTCTGTGCATATTGCCGGGTGTACCGGTCCGTGCTGCAATCGACGAATTTTCAGGGAGTTCTTGTCATGGGATGTTTTCAGAAGTTCTCCGCGCTTGTGGCGATTGCCGGCCTGAGCGCATGTGGCAGCGGGGGCAGCGGCGTGCCGCCGATCATTGCGTCCGGTCCGCCTCCGGCGGATCTGTCGGAGATGGCGGGATTGACCTTTCCGGTTCAGGTGGCGCGGTTGGACAACCCGACGGGCACCGAGATCGAGGCTCTTGGACTGGAGGGTGCGTCGGTCGAGATAGTGGATGCGAGCACCATCCGGCTGATAGCGCCGATGGGCGTGGTGACACTGACGGAATCCGGCGGAAACTGGACCGGATCGTCCGGGGGCTGGACTACGAGGCTGTCGTGATCGACGATCTCCTGCCGTTCGATTCGCATGTCTTCGGTTTGCGGATCAACTATTCCTACCCCGTGGGCGGCGGGTTGGCGCAAGGTATCTTCGGATACGAGACGCCGGCATCGGCCTTGCAAGACTTCATCAACGGCGATGTGGTGGTCGGGTATTCGGGGATTTCGGAGGCCGTGGTCGTACAAGGCGGTTTTGTTCCCGTCACAGTGACGGGAACATCGAGCGTAGTTGTCGATTTCGGCACGGGGGCGGTCACTGGATCAGTCTTCAACGGCGGCGACACGTCCATCCAGATCGTGGACGGACAATTGTCAGGCGGGACGATCTCGGGCGGGGTTTTCGTAGCGGTGGCTCCCGGAGAGACGGCTTCGACCGATCCGGGCAGTTCCTTCGAGGGCCGCATCTACGGGCAGTCGGGCTTTCAAGCGGCGGGTGTCTTCAGCGGGACCGGCGTGCTGAACGGAAATGACCTGGACTTCGCGGGCGTGTTTGCGGGGTTCGACTGAGGCTCCGGGTGGTCAGTCTCGTGAGCGTGCGACGAAGGTGCGGGCTTCGGCTGGGGCTTGTCCCAGTTGCCGGACGGGATCGAAAACGGAAGTCAGATCGAGGTCTGGAAACGCCTCGGCGGCGATTGCAGCAAGGGGCCGGTCTGCGGACAGCGCGATTTCGATCAAGCGTTTCACCTCGGTCTGCGCCGCAGGGCGGGGCATCCGTGCTGCCAGGGCGAAGCTGAGGGCTTCGGAGAAGAGCATGCCGCCCGTGTCGTTTATGTGGCGGATCATCGTGTCCGTGTCGGGCGTAATGGACCGTGCGAGTTCTTCGGCCACGATGATCGCGCGACCGGTCAGGATCATCATCTGCGGCAGGCTCATCCATTCGATCAGCCAGGCGGCGGCGTCGCGTTCCTGGCGGTGGGGCAGGGCGGACTGCATCGCGGCGTTGAGGCCGACCATCTGGGATGCGATCGCCGAGAGGATCGAGGGCAGCACCGGGTTGGATTTCTGCGGCATGGTCGACGACCCGCCGCCGGAGCCGAGCGTTACCTCGCCGATGCCGGACTGGGTCAGGATCAGGATGTCCTCGCCCATCTTGCCAAGCGAGCCGGTCAGCGCGGTGAGCCATGCGGCGAGGGAGGCGATGCCGTCGCGCTGGGCGTGCCATGTGCCGCCGGGATCGGTGAGGCCAAGCCCGTCGGCGAGGGCGGCGCGGACCGCCGGGCCGGCGTCGCCCATGACCGAAAGCGTGCCCGCCGCGCCCGACAGACTGACGCGGGTGACATCGTCGCGCACCGGCCCGAGACGGGCGCGGTGTCTGAGGAGCGGGTTCCCCCACCCGGCGACATGGGCGCCGAAAGTGGTGACGACGGCGGCCTGGCCATAGGTGCGGGCGACCATCGGGGTCTCGGCATGATCGCGCGCGAGAGTGCCAAGCGCCGCGATGGTCGCGGCGAGGCGGTCATCGAGGATCGCCAGCGCCTGGCGGAGACGCAGCGCCAGCGCGGTATCCATGATGTCCTGGCTGGTGGCACCCCAGTGCAGGAACTGGGCGTGGTCGGGGGCCTTCATCTCGGCGCGGAACATCTCGACCAGTCCGGGCACCGGCACGGCGTTTCCGGCGACGCCCTGGGCCAGTGCGGAGGGGTCAAGCTGCAACTCCAGCGAGGCGCGGTGGATGGCCGCAGCGGCGGTCTCGGGGATCAACCCCACCTGTCCCTGCGCCCTGGCCAGCGCGCCCTCGACCAGCATCATAGCGCGCACATCGGCGGTGTCGGAGAATAGCTGTCCCACCTCGGCATCGCCCAGAAGCTGGCGGTAGATCGCGCTGTCGGAAGGAGCGGCTGTCATCGGCCGTGCTCGCCGCCCGCGAAAACGGACCGCAGGCTTCCGGCCCCGCAGATCGGGACGCTTGTGTGGGGAGAACAGATCATGCGGCTCTAAGACCAAGCATGGCGCGCGCCTCGGCAAAGGTCGCCACCGGGCGTTCGTATTGCTCGCAGAGATCGGTGACGCGGCGGACCAGAGCGGCGTTCGACGGGGCCAGGGTGTCGCGGTCGAGCCGCACGTTGTCTTCGAGCCCCGTTCGGCAATGCCCGCCCGCCGCGACACACCACTCGTTCAAGAGGATCTGGTTCGGTCCGATCCCGGCGGCGCACCATTCGGCACCGGGGGAAAGTCGCTGGAGCGTTTCGCGGAAGTAGTCGAAGGACGGCTTGTCGGCGGGCATGGCGTTCTTCACGCCCATGACGAACTGGACGTAAAGCGGGTTTTTCAGGCGACCATCGGCGGCCATTTTCGCAGCCTGGAAGATGTGGGAGAGGTCGAAGGCTTCGATCTCGGGCTTGATGTCATAGGCCAGCATCTCGGAG
>CAZRNL010000256.1:0-4875 GCA_964601395.1 uncultured Silicimonas sp.
CGGCAACTGATCGACGGCATCCGATCCGACGAGATGCTGGCCGAACTGATGGGCGAAGGCTTCGACGCAAAGCTGGTCTACTACCCGACCACCACCCGCGAAGACAGCCCGAGCATGGGCCGGATTACCGATAATCTGACCAGCGGCAAGGTCTTCGCCGACCTCGGCATCCCCGGCATCGACCCCGAGCATGACCGCGGCATGGTCTGCGGCAGCCTGGCCTTCAACACCGACATGAAGACGGTGCTCGAAGGCTTCGGACTCGAAGAAGGGGCCAACAGCGACCCCAGGCAATATGTCGTAGAAAAGGCTTTTGTCGGCGACGGAGTCTGAGCGGGCACCGAATTCGGTGCCCGGTGACTGTTATCGTCCCCACGAGGGTTCAGTCGACGTTCAGCGCCAGTCGCAGGTCTTCAAGCACGGGCGCCAGTTCTTCCGGATCGTTACCGGCGTCCTGCAGCGCCAGGATGAAATCCTGCTGCTCGGCCTCCGACAGGTCGGACGATTCGATCACGCCGATAACAGTGGTCATGTCGAACGACTCCGGCTCGAACACTTCGCTGCCGACGACCCCTTCCGTGGCGGCAATTTCGCGGCTCTCATCCACTACTTCCTGGTTTGTGGGCGATTCTCCCTCGGCGATCTCTTCGACGGCTTCGTCTGTCGCAGCGCCTGACGCGGCGCCCACATCGCTGTCCGCGACTTCAGCTTCACTCGACGTGACGACGCCGGTGTCAGCCGCCGGCTCCACGACAAGTTCCTGATCATCCGGGCTGGCCCAAATCAGGGCGATCAGCAAAACGACAACTACGGCGGCAACCGCGATCCAATATGAGTTTCTCATGGCTCCATCCTTACGTTTGTCCATATGAGGCGAAACGCGGGAGAGGCGTGGTCGGGTTCCGTACAAAACCGGCGCTACGCGAAAGACCGCCGATCTGCGCAAGATTGGCCGGGGCATGAAAAAAGCCGCCTTGTGAAAGGCGGCTTGTCCATTGCGACGCAAGCCTGAGTCTATTCGACGGCCAGAGCCGTTCGCACGTCTGCCAGAACCTCGTGGAGGTCGGCGGAACCGGCTTCGGCGGCCTCGAGGTTGGCCGTCAGTTCGTCCTTGCGCGCCTCGTCAAGCGGAGAAGCGTCGATGATTTCGAGCACGAGTTCGCCGTCATAAGTTTCAGGCTGCAGCGCCATCAGACCGAAAGCTGCAGCCGCAAGCGCGCGCCCGGAGGACCCGAAGTCCGAATCTTCGGGCACACCGATGGGTGCGACAGGAGCAGACTCCACGGGACCGGCAAGCGCATTGGCCCGGGCGGCCTCATCGCTTGTGCTGGTCAGACCGATCAATGCTCCTACGGCAGCGGCAACTAGTACGATCCACAAGACTTGACCCATATTCTTCATCCTTAATCACTATAAAGAACCAGCCCCTTTGAGCCTGCTTCTAGGCGCAGGTGCAGGGAATCCAACAAGCATCGGGGCCAAGTGTGGAAATCGGCTGAAGTTGGCGTAAGGGGCGATTCTGCATCGGCGGAATCTGGTTGAAAAACAGTGGCGCTACGCGTATTTTGCCGGTCCTGACATTTTGGCAACAAAAGGACGTACACCATCGCTCGAAGACCACACAACGCACCCCCGGTGCGCGACACTGGCCCCCGGATCAACGATCGTATCCGCGTGCCCGAAATCCGGCTCATCGGAGCCGATGGAGAGAACGTCGGCGTAGTGACGCCGGAAAGGGCCATGCAGCTGGCCGAAGAGGCAGGGTTGGACCTTGTCGAGATCTCTCCGAACGCTGCTCCGCCAGTCTGCAAGATCATGGACTACGGCAAGTACAAGTACGAAACGCAGAAACGCGAAAGCGAGGCACGCAAGAAGCAGAAGATCATCGAGGTCAAGGAAGTGAAATTCCGTCCGAATACGGATGTTCACGACTACGATGTGAAGATGCGCAGCGTGACGCGGTTCCTTGAGGATGGTGACAAGGTAAAGGTCACGCTTCGCTTCCGTGGCCGTGAGATGGCGCACCAGAATCTTGGACGGGACCTGTTGGAGCGCGTGGCTGCCGACGTCGACGGGCTCGGCAAGGTCGAAAGCATGCCAAGGCTGGAAGGCCGGCAGATGGTCATGATGATCGGTCCGTCGAAGTAACGGACCCAAAGTTCTGAAGACCCAGGAAGCCCGCATCTACGTGCGGGCTTTTCGCTGTCGGGCGGGCCGGGGCGGGCCGGGCGTCAGGCCACCAGCTTCTTCTGGACCGCGAACGGGCTGAGACCCAGCCAGGTCTGGATCGTCGAGGCTATCTCTCGCGATCCGGTGAACTCCAGCTTGTCACGCGCGGCGGCGACATCGGTGACGCCCATCCAGATCGCCGTCATCGTCCGCAGGTCCGTCGTCACGTAAAGATCGACCTCGAACCCCGGATCGGCCCAGCACAAATCGACCTCACCGCCCGGCTCGATCACCAGCCACCAGTCGCGCTTGGTGGAGGGAAGATCGTGGTACAGGAACTGGATCACCGTGCGCCGTTTCGGCAGCGGCTCTGGGTTCAGGTTCCGGCGCATGTCCCACATCAGAAGCGACGGATCGAGGTTCCTCAGCGAAAGCGACGATTCCACCCATTTCTGCCCCCACATCCCCATCGCGATGACCACGTCCCTCAGGTCGCGGCCCGCTTCGGTCAGGTGATATTCCATCACGCCGCGCTCGGACGGCACCGGTCTCCTCTCGACGACACCAGCTTCTTCCAGGTCCTTCAGGCGCTGCGACAGCAGCGTCGGCGACATCTTCGGCACGCCCCGGCGCAGGTCGTTGAACCGCGTCGATCCCGCGATCAGTTCGCGCATCAGGACCATGGTCCAGCGCGTGCACAGCACCTCGGCGGCCATGGCCAGTGGGCAGAACTGCTTGTACCCGGCGTTCGGCATCTCGTCTCTCCCAAGCTGTTTCCCCAACCCTAACAGCGGCCGCGCATGTGCCTAGTCCAGAAACTGTACCGACCGCTCCAGTTTCGGGACTGGAGGCGATTCGCCCTTTCCTGCCAGGTTCGGGCCATGTCGTGCGGCCATCCCGGCCGCCACCGGACAAAGGAGCAAGATCATGAGCGTCTATCTCATCGCCGATATCAAGGTCACCGACGACGGCTGGGTTCCCGAATACGCCACCAACGTCCACAACCTGGTCGAGAAGCACGGCGGACGTTATCTGTCGCGCAGCGGAAACATCGAAACGCTGGAAGGCCCCGACAAGGACAGCACTCTCATCGCCATCGTCGAGTTTCCAGACCGGGCGGCCCTCGACGCCTTCGTGGCCGACCCCGAATACGCGCCCTACGGCCAGGCGCGGCAGGCCGGCAGCGTCTCGCGTTTCCACGTCATCGACGACACCGACATCGCCGGCGCGATCCCCTATCTCAAGGCCGCCTGAGCGGTACGTTACCCCGGCCAGCGGAACCCCTGCGCCGACCGCATCAGCGCGGCGGCGGCAGGGGAATGCTGCCGCCCCGGCACGCTGGCCGCGACCACATTGCGCGACACTTCGGGCTCGATCAGCGGGCGCTGCACCAGGTCCGGCAGCGTCACCGAATATTCCGGCATGAAGGCAAAGCCGATCCCGGCCAGCACCATCGCCTGAACCCAGTCCTCGCGCTCGGAGCGAAAGCGCGCATAGAGCTCCACGCCCCGGCTTTCGCACACACCCATCACCATTTCGCGCATCTCGCAGGACAGCCGGTCGACATAGTCCTGCCCCGACAATTGCCCCAGCGTCACCGCGTTGGAATGGCCAAGCCGGTGACCGGGAGGAAAGATGACGACGTACCGCTCCTCGTAAAGCGGCGTCAGGCGGAACTGCTCGCCCGCCTCGTCGCGGGTCAGGATCGCCAGGTCGATCTCGCCCGCATCCAGCTGGTGCTGCAAAGCCTCCCGCGATGCCTCGGACACGGCCAGCTCGATCCCGTCATGGCGGCGCTGGAAATCGGCCAGGAACCGCGCCAGCCGCAGATGCCCGATCGTGCTCTGGACACCCAGCTTCACCGGCACCTGCGCCAGCAGCCGGAAGTTGTCGGCCAGGGCCCGCGTCGCGTCGGCCTCGTCCGCGATCGACTGAAGATGCGGCATCATGGAACGCCCGAACCCCGACAGGCTGATCCGCCGCCCCTCGCGGTTGAACAGCGGCGCGCCCAGTTCCGTCTCCAGCGCCTTGATCCCCTTGGTCAGTGCGGGCTGCGACACGCCGCAGGCTTCGGCCGCGCGCGTGAAATTCAGGTGCTTCGCCGCCGACAGCACATAGCGTATCTGACCCATTTCCATCCGGCATCCCCTCCGTCAGCAGCCGCTCAGGTTCTCCTAACCTATCACCAACGACCCAAACCCCGCGTTATGATCCCATAACCCCGCGTTTCCGCAAAATGCGGAATGATGTTCTCGTCAGAACAATCGGAGGTACGACATGTCGGTATTCATGGTGGAACGCGATCTGAAGGGGATCAGCATGGAGGCGCTCGGCGGCGCGCAGAAGGCCGCTATCGCCGAGGCCGCAAAGATGCGCGGCGAAGGCAGCGAGATCGGGTATATCCGCTCGACTTTCGCACCCGAGGACGGGCGCTGCATGTGCCTGTTCACCGGCGAAAGCGCCGATCAGGTGCAGGCGCTGAACGACCGTGCCGGCCTGCCCTATACGCGGGTTGTCGCGGCGCTCGATCTCACACCCTGACACGAAAACGGCCCTGGCTATTGCCGGGGCCGTCTCAAATCCTGAAGGGCGCTCAGTTCAGCGACGCCTGCCGAAGCAGCGGCGTGATGCGGCGCACCGTGGCGCGGCGGTTCGCCCGTTCGGCCTGCTCGGTCGGCACTTTCAGCGCACTTTCACCATAGCCCT
>CAZRNL010000257.1:0-4859 GCA_964601395.1 uncultured Silicimonas sp.
GTTGCTTCATGAAGTCCGGACTTTCCTCGCATCCGAAGACACGCGGTCATCCGGCCATCCGCGCAGGTTGCATGTAGCGATAGCACCACGTCCCGTCAATCGCGGGCCACGCAGCCTCAGGTGGGACGTATGGGCCGCGATGTCACCCGTCGCGCGATCCGCGCGGTGACATCGGCCGGGTAATGCCGTGCCAGACCTGCCATCAGCGCCTGATCGGCAGGCCCGAGCGGACCGGTTGCATCCGGGCGAAAGCGCATACGGAAGGCGTCCAGAACGGCGCTTTCACCGTGCTGCACCGGGTAACCGAAAGCGGCGGCGTTCTTCATGAAATCACCAGGAAGAGAAGCTTCGGGCCAGATCGACAGTCCTTTGTCCGCAAGACGCTTCCAGCCGAAACGCCTGCCGGGATCGACTTTCCGATCGGGCGCCATATCGGAATGAGCGATCACGTCCTTCGGCTCCAGCCCATGCCGCGCCAGGATGTCGCTGAGCAGCGTCTCAAGTGCTGCCATCTGCAATTCCTCGAAAGGCGAAGCGCCGTCATTGTCGAGTTCGATACCGATCGAGCGGGAATTCACATCATCTCGGCCAGCCCAGCTTCCGTGTCCCGCGTGCCAGGCTCGCAAAGCCTCGTCGACCAGCCGGAAGACGGTGCCGTCCTTGCCTATCAGGTAATGCGAAGAAACCTCGCATTCGGGATCGCAAAGCCGACAGACCGCCGTCTCTGCGTCAGGCATGGCAGTGTAGTGCAACACCACGAGTTCAACGCGGTCGCCCGATCTCCGCTCACCATGGTTCGGGGAAGGGCGATCGACGAGCTCCATTGCGTCAGCCGCCCCGGGCTGCACGGAAGGGGGACGGATCCCAGTAGCAGGCGAAACCATCGCCGTCCGGGTCTAGCCCTTGTCGGTCCCGCCTGGGACCGCCAGCCTCCAGAAAGGCAAGCTGAGCCTGATCGGAAGAGGCAAACCGGGCACAGGCACGCTGAAATTTCGAGTCGCTGACAGTACCTGACCTTCGATGCACCTGCTCGCCCACACGGTTCGACGTTGAAAGCGCGTAGGACACGATGTTCGGACCCGAAGAACCCGGACGGTCAGGCACGGCTTCAGGTTGAATAACTTCGAAAGCGGCGCGCTGCCGGGCCAGCCGTTCGGCATCGCTTTCGATTGTCTCGCGACTTGCGACTGCCGAGAAGCTTTGCTCGTCGGAGATGCCCGAATTGTTGGGTACCACAGGCACGACGGCTGCCGTCGTCGTCACCGTGACCGGGCTGCCGGAAAGCGGCGCTGCGACCGTGGCCGGGAGAGCGGTCGGAGGTAACGTGGTTGCAAGTGCGGTCCCGCCAAGCGGGCGCGTCGCGTTCAGTACGCCTATGGTTTCCGAGGCAATGACCTGTTCTTCGGGAATCACACTCGAACCGGCGCCCTGAAGGGTCGCATCGCGGCGGGCCTGCTCGGCCGCATAACTGTCATAGCCGCCGAAGCCGACGCCGCCCCCAGCGTTCGGATTGCTGTCAGGCATCTTGCTGCCGCAGGCGGCTAGCACACAGAATGCGGCAAGTGCCGCTTTGGGAAAAGTCATCGCTCTGCTCAGCCTAATTCTTGCTCTTGCGTCCAGACTACCACCATTTCGCGGGCTTGGAAACAAAGCCTGCGCGATCTTCCAGCGCTTGCGCGACATTCAGCAACTCGCCCTCTTCCCAAGGCTTTCCGATCAGTTGCAGCCCAAGCGGCAGGCCCTGCCTGTCCAGACCCGCGGGAACCGCGATTCCGGGCAATCCGGCGAGGTTCACCGTAACTGTAAAGACATCGTTGAGGTACATCTGAACAGGGTCGTCGAAGTCCTGACCCAAGGGAAAAGCGGCTGATGGTGTGGCAGGCGTCAGGATTGCATCGACACCAGAGGAAAAGGCGACTTCGAAGTCCTTCTTGATCAATGCGCGCACCTTGCGGGCCCGGTTGTAGTAGGCGTCGTAGAAGCCCGCTGAGAGGACATATGTGCCGATCATCACGCGACGTTTCACTTCGGCCCCGAAACCTTCGGCCCTGGTCTTTTCGTACATCTCGGTGATGCCGTCGCCCTGCGACAGCTTCGCCCGATGTCCGTAGCGCACACCGTCGTAGCGTGCGAGATTCGATGACGCCTCGGCAGGGGCGATCACATAGTACGCAGGCAGCGCATACTTGGTGTGAGGCAGGCTGATATCGACGATCTTCGCTCCAGCGTCTGCCAGCATGGCGCGCCCATCGGCCCAAAGCGTTTCGATTTCGTCTGGCATACCGTCCATGCGGTATTCCTTCGGGATACCGATGGTCTTGCCCTTGATGTCGCCGGTCAGCATCGCTTCGAAATCGGGAACCGGCAAATCGGCGGACGTGGAGTCCTTCGGATCGTGCCCGGCCATTGCTTCCAGCATGATCGCACAGTCGCGCACGGTCCTTGCCATCGGCCCCGCTTGGTCGAGCGACGAGGCAAAGGCGACGATGCCCCAGCGGCTCACGCGGCCGTAGGTGGGTTTCAGGCCGGCGATGCCGACAAAGGCTGCCGGCTGGCGGATCGAGCCCCCGGTGTCGGTGCCCGTCGCCGCGAGGCAGAGGTCCGCAGCCACGGCAGCGGCAGATCCGCCGGAGGACCCGCCGGGAGTCAGGGCCACGTCGTCGTTGCCGCGCCGCCAGGGGTTGACGACATTGCCATAGACCGAAGTTTCGTTAGACGAGCCCATCGCAAACTCGTCCATGTTGAGCTTGCCGATCATCACCGCGCCGGCATCGAAGAGTTTCCCGGTAACGGTCGACTCGTATTCCGGCTTGAAGCCTTCGAGAATTCCGCTGGCCGCCTGACTGGCGACGCCTCTTGTGCAGAACAGATCCTTTATGCCAAGCGGAATGCCGCACATCGCTGGCGCACCGCCGGACCTGAGCCTCACATCGGCGGCCCTCGCCTGCGCACGTGCTATGTCGGGCGTTGCATGAACGACCGCGTTCAGCACCCCGGCCGCATCCGCAGCTGTTAGGCAGGCCTCGGTCAGATCGACGGCGGTGATCTCACCGCTGCGCAGCTTGTCGCGGGCCGCAGCAATGGTCAGGGCATTCAACTCGGTCATCGTTCACTCCACAACTTTCGGCACCGCGAAGAAGCCCTCGCGCGCATCGGGTGCATTCGACAGTATCTTGTCCTGCTGGTTGCCTTCCGTGACGACGTCGTCCCGACGTTTCAGGCGCATCGGAGTGACACCGGTCATCGGCTCGACCCCCTCGACGTCGACTTCATTCAGTTGCTCGACAAAACCAAGGATCGCATTGAATTCCTGCGCCAGCGCCGGAAGGTCTGCCTCCTCGACCTTGATGCGGGCCAGTTTTGCGACTTTGCGGGCTGTGTCTGCGTCGATCGACATCGCACTCTCCGTTGACGGGTCCGGCAGCGTTTAGCGCGACCAACGAGCGATTCCAAGCCTTGCCCCTCACCAACCTTGCCGCTCTCTCAGGAGGTCGTGACATGGCGCCGCCAGACCTCGATCATCCACCCCAACATGACCGCATTAAGGATATGCCAGAGAAAGTGTGTGCCCATCGGGAACGCCGCGCAAAGTGACTCATCGAGCGAGCGGGCCGCGAGGGACAAGCATAGCATCGCGGCGCCAAGGGCAAGATTGCGCGCCAGAACAGGAAACCGGTGACGCAGCAGTGCGGCATAGGCGAAGATCAGGACCGGAAGCGGCCAGTAGAAGCTGGATATGCTCAGGAACGGCAGCGCCCCGAACAATGGCGTCAGTGCCGCCGAGTATGGAATATAGGCCAGCGCTCCAAGCGCCGCTACCGAGAACGGCAAACCCCAGAAATCTCTGTTTGCCAGATAGATATAGACCAGAGTGAAAGCCATGATCGGAGTGGTATCTGCCATGGCGGCCCAAGGCGTCGCGTGGGTGTGGAACAGCCATGACCCGACGCCGATCAAGAAAAGAACAGCGCAAAGGACCCGCCCCATCGCCAGACCCCTGGTTCGTCGCCACATGACAAGTGCCGCCACCATGAAGGCCAGGTTAGTTACGGCGTTGACGGGTTCGGACCAGTATGTCGGGTCTGTGCGCTCGCAATAGGCGTCGATCGCTCTTGTCCAGTCCATCACAGCCCCTATCCTGTTCGAGAAGATGTAGGGAGGATCACATGAAGATCACATGGCTTGGCCATTCCGGCTTTCGAATCGAGATCGAGGATCAGGTTCTGCTCATCGATCCGTGGCTGACCGGCAACCCGGTGTTTCCCCAAGGCAGCCGCGATGCGGCCATTGCGGGCGCGACCCACATCCTCGTGACTCACGGACATGGAGATCACAGCGGGGATGCGTTGACGTTGTCGAAGGAAACCGGCGCGCCGCTGGTCGGAATCTACGACCTGATGAGCCATTGGGAGTCGACGGCAGGGGCCAACGTCATCGGGTTCAACAAGGGCGGAACGCTCGGCCTTGGGCGTGTATCGGTCAGCATGGTGGCGGCACAACATTCCTCGTCGATCGGTGGCGAACCCGGCCCCGTCTATGCAGGGCACGAGGCCGGGTTCATGATCGCCGGCGAAGGTCACACAATCTATGTCTCCGGCGACACCGACATAATGGCTGATATGGGCTGGTTCGGCGAGTTCTATGCGCCGGACATAGGCATACTTTGCGCCGGCGGCCATTACACTATGGACATGAAAAAGGCCGCTTGGGCCGCCAGGAAGTACTTCGATTTCAAGATTGTTTTCCCCTGTCATTACAAGACGTTTCCAATTCTTGCTCAATCAGCGGATGAACTTGTCGCAGGGTTGCCTGAAGTCGATGTGAAGGCCCCGGCAGTGATGGAGACGGTCAGCATCTAG
>CAZRNL010000258.1:0-3616 GCA_964601395.1 uncultured Silicimonas sp.
TCGGCGGTTTGCAGATCGGCTACCTTTTCGGCGGCGTCGTCTTCACCGAGATCATCTTCAACTGGCCCGGCGTCGGCCTGCAGCTTTACGACTCGATCCTCGCTCGTGATATTCCGATGATCCAGGGCTGTGTCCTCGTCGTTGCCACCGTGTTCGTTCTGGGCAACCTCTTCTCGGACGTTGTCGTCCATGCGCTGGACCCGAAGAATGCCTGACCATCCTGCAGTCATTCCCCCTCCAGCACGTCCGAGGGGCCACTGTTCCAGACGCCGGTCGAACCTGTACTTCGTCTGGCGCGGGGTGCTCGGCGACCCGGTCGCGCGCATTGCGGCGGGGGTCATCGCGGTCATGCTGTTTGCCGCTACCTTTGCGCCCTGGATCGCGCCCTGGCCGCCGAACGCGGCCAACCCCGAACTGCGCCTGATGCCGCCCGGGACCCCGGGCCATCTTCTGGGGCTCGACAATCAGGGGCGCGACATCCTCTCGCGACTCCTGCACGGCGCGCGGTTGACGCTTGTCTGCGGGATCCTGCCGGTGCTGATCGGGGCCGCGATCTCGATCCCTCTGGGGCTTCTGGGGGCCTGGTACCGACGCCTCGGGGCGGTGATCATGCGGCTGATGGATGTTCTATTCGCCTTCCCGATGGCGCTGCTGGCAATCATGCTGGCGGCGCTGATGGGGCCTGGAATCGCCAACATGATGATCGCATTGGTGGTCACCCTGATCCCCTACAACACCCGCGTGGTCTACGCTGCGGCCTGTCTCGAACGCGATCAGGCATATGTCGAGGCCTCCCGCGCAATGGCTACGCCCGACCTCAAGATCCTGTTCGTCGAGATGCTCCCGAATGTCGTGGCGGCCTCCGTCGTCTATTCCTGCACCATCATCGGCGCGGTGGTGATAACTGCGGCGGGCCTTTCCTTCCTTGGCCTCGGCGTGCAGCCTCCGACGGCCGAATGGGGCATCATGACGAGCGAAGGTCGCAGCTTCATCTTCAACGCGCCGCACATCGCCGCAATCCCGGGGCTGGCCATCACGGTCCTCGTCATGGCGTTCAACCTGCTCGGGGACAGCCTTCGCGACAGCCTCGATCCCCGCACAAGGCTGCGCCTTGTTGGAAGTGCGAGGGAGACATGATGGCGACGGTCATCCGCAACGCGATGGTCCTGACGCTCGACGACAGCGACCGCCTGCACACCCGCGCCGACGTCGTGATCGAGAATGGGCTGATCCAGTCGGTGGGGCCGGGCGCGGGCGAGGGCGCACCGCCGGGCGCCGAGGTAATCGAAGCCGAGGGGATGCTGGTGATCCCCGGCCTGATCAACGGCCATTTCCATTCGCCGGGCAACTTCATGAAGGGTGCCCTCGAGAACTGGCCGCTCGAACTGTTCATGCTCTACGAAGTCCCGCCCCTCATGGACCGGGTGGCGACGCCGCGCTTCGCCTATGTTCGAACGATGCTCGGAATCATCGAGATGCTGAAGCAGGGCGTGACTGCCGTGCACGACGACTGCTTCTTCGTGCCGGTCGTCACCGAGGGCGAAGTCGATGCGGTCCTGCAGGCCTATGCCGATGCCGGGATGCGCGCGACGGTGACGCTGGATCAGCCGAATGTCGCCGAGACGGCCAAGTATCCGTTCCTTGCCGACCTGCTGCCCGCGCCCTTGCGCGCGCGGATGGAGGCAGCGCCGCGGATGTCGGATGGCGAGCTGCTCGACCACTACGCCCGCTACATCGACCGCTGGCATGGCAGTGCTGGCGGACGACTGCGCGCCGCCGTCAGCTGCTCCGCCCCGCAGCGGGTGACGCCAGACTACCTCCGGGCATTGGGCCGGATCGCCCGGGACAGGGACATTCCCTACAACATGCACATCCTTGAAACCCGCCTCCAGCGCGTCTTCGGGCAGGAGGTGCTGGGGAAATCGCTGGTGCGCTATGCCCATGACATGGGCGTGCTGACCGAACAGGCCATGGTCATCCATGCGATCTGGATCGACGACGACGATATCCGCCTGATCGCGGACTCCGGCGCTTCGGTCGCGCACAATCCGGTATCGAACCTCAAGATCGGCAGCGGCATCATGCGCTGGCGCAATCTTCGGCAAGCGGGGATCAACGTCTGCCTCGGCAATGACGAGGCGAACACCGACGACGGGATCAATCTCTGGACCGTGGGCAAGGTTGCCGGGCTGGTTCACAACCTGACCGACCCCGAGTTCCGCGACTGGATCACCCCGCAGGAAATTCTAGCAGGTCTCACCCATGCCGGAGCCCGGGCGATGCGGCTTCCCGTCCCGACCGGGCGGATTGCTCCCGGCTGGCAGGCGGACCTTGCACTTCTCGACCTTTCCACCCTGCCCTTCACGCCCCTGAACGACGTCCGGCGGCAACTTGTCTACTGCGAAACCGGCGCATCGGTCCGCACTGTGCTTGTTGGGGGCGAGGTCGTGGTGCGCGGCGGGCGGCTGACCAAGGTGGACGAGGTCGCCCTGCTTGCAGAAGCCCGCGCCTGCGCCGCCGAGTTCGCCGACTACATGGCGCGTTGCACGGCGGCGGCAGACGAGCTTCTGCCGCACTATCGCGCCATGTACGACCGTGCTCTGGCCACACCCGTGGGCATGGACCGCTGGGCGCGGCCCGACCTTGCCAAGGGAGGCTCCGCACCATGACCACCACCCGCGTCCGCGCCAGCCATGTGATCGCCTGGGACGGCACCGCGCACCGGACCCTGACAAACGGCGAAGTCGTCTTCCGGGGCGACACGATCCTGTTCGTCGGACGCGGCTACCAAGGTCCGGTCGATCACGAGATCGACGGCGGCCGGGCCGTCCTCGGCCCTGGCTTCATCGACCTCAACGCGCTGGGCGATCTCGATACGACCGTGCTTGCCTTCGACAACCAGCCCGACTGGGCCAAAGGCCGGACCTGGCCCGAGGACTATGTCTCCGCCGGACCGATCGAGATGTATTCGGACGAAGAGCAGACCTTCAAGATGAAGTATGCCTTCGCCCAGCTCATCCGCAACGGCATCACCACGGCGCTTCCGATCACCTCGATGTTCTACCGCAGGTGGGCGGAAACCTACGACGAGTTTGCACGGTCGGCCGAGAGCGCCGCCGCGCTCGGCATCCGCGCCTATCTCGGTCCCTGCTACATGACGGGAGTCGAGGTGGTCCGGGCCGACGGCAGTTTCTTCACCCACTGGGACGAGGCGCGCGGCCTGCAGGGGCTGGCCGGTGCCGAGCGCTACATCCGCGATTTCGATGGCGCACACGGCGGATTGATCCGGGGGATGCTGGCGCCCGACCGGATCGAGAACTGCACACCAGAGCTGATCCGCCGCTCGGCGAGGCTATCGGCCGAGTACGGGGTGCCGGTCCGGCTGCACTGCTGCCAGAGCATGGACGAGTTCGACACCATCATCGAGCGCTTCGACATGACGCCGCTGGAGTGGTTGTCGTCGCTGGGCTTCCTCGGCCCGCGGGCGCTTCTGCCTCATGGCGTCTACCTCACCGGCCACAGCCAGGTGGCGAGACAGGGCGACGACATCGGCTTGCTGCGAGATGCCGGGGCAACGCTGATCCACTGCCCGCTCGTCCTGTCACGCTATGGCGGG
>CAZRNL010000258.1:3626-4800 GCA_964601395.1 uncultured Silicimonas sp.
CTCAAGGCGGCGGGGGTCCGCATCGGCCTTGGCACCGACACCTTCCCGCCCGACATGGTCGAGAACATGCGGCTCGGGATCAGCCTCTGCCGCGTCGCCGAACAGTCCGTCACGGCCTGTTCGTCGGCCGACTTCTATGACGCGGCCACGATCCACGCGGCCGATGCTCTCGGCCGCCCCGACCTCGGCCGCCTTGCGCGAGGGGCGAAGGCGGACATGACCCTTTTTGACTTGACCGACTTTGCAATCGGCCAGTTCGTCGACCCGATCCAGACCATGATGCTTTCGGGCACCGGTCGCGATTTCCGCACCTCTATCATCAACGGGCGGGTCGTGATGCAAGATCGCCAGCTTCCAGGAATTGACCTGTCAGACTGGCATGACCGGGCGCAGGTGCAGTTCGATGGTCTGGTCGCCAGGTATCCTTTGCGGACATTGCATCATCCGCCGGTGGAAGAGATCTTTCTGCCAAGCTACCGCGCAATGTAGCAAGGATTTTCAGGGCGATACCTGGGCCAAATCAACGCCCGCAGAATCTGGTTGGGGCCCTCGCGGAACCACGATGGTCTAGGTCATGTTGACAAACTGCGGATCCAAAGCCTGATCGAGGTGATGTCGATGAAGCCGAGGAAGCTTTCCGCAGTCTTGCCGTAACGGGTGGCGACGCGGCGGGCGTTTCTTGACTTGTCGAAGCAACGTTCGACCAGGTTGCGCAGCCTGCAGAGTGAGCGATCCGCGCTGATGCGCTTTTTGCGGGACTTGCGCATCGGAATGCCCGGCAGGACATCCCTTTTGTCCATCGTTTCCCGAATGCTGTCAGCATCGTAGCCCCGGTCGGCGAGCAGCACGCTGGGTGTTGGCCGGTTGTCGGCCATCACCAGATCGAAGCCAAGGGAGTCGGAGGTCTGGCCGGGTGTGATCTCAGTCCCCATGGGCAGGCCAGCGGCGTTGACGAGGAGGTGGATCTTGGTCGTGAAGCCGCCACGAGAACGGCCAAAACCCTGCGCGCAGTCCCCCATTAGCGCACGCTGCCTGATGATGGGCGCGGACCACGGTGCTGTCCGTCATCTGAAGCGCATGAGGCACCATGCTGTTTTCGTTCAGTGGATCCATGATCTGCTCCCAAAGTCCCGCCAGCGTCTAGCGCCGGAACTGGCGGCAGAGGCTCGACCAC
>CAZRNL010000259.1:0-4788 GCA_964601395.1 uncultured Silicimonas sp.
AGGCCTTTTCCAGGATCGTCGCCGTCACGGCGTTCACGTACATCGCCAAGAGATCGAGACGGTTCGCAGTCTCCAGCGGCAGGAAATCCGCCATGCCGACACCGATCCCGTTGCCGCCGGTACGGGCCGACAGGCGCAACGCGGCGACCTTGTGGATGAAAGGCTCTGCCGGGTTGTCGACGCCGCGGATGTCCGTCCTTCCCGAGATCGCCGGATCGATGCCAGCGCCAGAGATGTCCTTGCCCACTTCCTCGATGATCAGCCCGTCGAGTTGCGCGAACGGCAGCCGCGCCATCGCGGACTTGGCCAGCACCAGAAGGCGCGCATCGGTCGTGTAGAAATCCTTGGGTGCCGCGACCTCAACATGGGCTATCCGGTGGCGCGCGTTCTCGACAACGGCGATACCGGCGAGAAGCGGCGCGCGTTCGATGATCCTTTCGGCCAGGCGTGGCAGCACTTCGGCCAGTCCGCGCGGCCCCGTCACATGGACCTGCCCGGCGCCCTGCGCCTTTCCCAGGCCGACGGCGAGCATCTTGGTCAGCCCACTTTCGATCGGACGGGGAAACGACGTGTGGGCCTTTACGCGGTTGATCACCAGGACCCCGTCCGCCCCTGCGGCATTGGCATCGAAGTGACAGCCAATCCCGCCGTCGATCGTGCCGTACTGCACCGTCTCCATGGACGACCGGACCGGGCAGCCCATGCTGTCCTCCGTGACGCCCAGCGCGGCCAGGACCGCGGTCTGCCCCTCGGCTGTACCTCCGCCATGCGAGCCCATGCCGGGGACGATGAAGGGCCGGAAGCCCTTCGCCTTCAGCCAGTCGACCGCAGCGCGGGCGATGATGTCGATCTCGGCGACGCCGCGGCTGCCCACTGCAACTGCGATCTCGGCGCCCGGTCTCGGCGTGAAGAGATGCGCCGCGTCTTCCAGCGCCGCACGCACCGCCGCGCCGGTATCGTCAAGCCCTGCCATGTCGGGCTGGCGCAGGGTGACGGGCGTGAACTCGGGGATCTGCACGTTGTCGAGATGCGGCAGTCGGACAACGGGAAAAACGGGCGCGTGCGTCATTGTGCGGGCTCCAGGGCGAAGCGTGCATAGAGTTCCGGCGGCGCCTCGTGGCGGATCATCTCGGCCCGAAGTTCCGCCGTCAGCCGGGCCTCTGCCTCGCTGTCACGGGCGGGCGAGGTCTGGCCGGGATCGGCCGCAAGATCGAAAAGAACGGTTATGGTGTCGTCGAAACCGCCGCCTTGCATCGGCGGGCGTTTCGCGCCCTTCAGGGCCGGTATCCGCAGAACCGGCACGCCCTGGGTGAAACCGAAGCCGGGATGCAGGTCCGCGCCTTGAAGCTCCGCCACCGTGAAGGCCGCGCCCGAATGCTGGGGCATCAGCGTGTACTCGAAAAGCGGCATTGTCTCCATGTCCGGCGGGTACCGGAACAGCGTGAAACGCCCGTCGGTGGCGTTGATTGCGCCGCCGAAGACGCCGTAAAGCGCGATCTCGCGCCCTTCGCCGCCATCGAGCGCGGGAAGAAGCGACCGGCCCTGTACCACGGCTGGGGGCGCTATGGCGTGCAGGTCCAGAAGCGTCGCCATGACGTCGATGTTCTGGCTGAGTGCCGACGACCTGCCGCCCCCGGTCTTTCCCGGAACGTGGATGAACAGCGGGATACTGGCGATCTCGTTGTAGAAGGGCATCCGGTTCTTGCCCCACCAACCATGTTCACCCAAGAGAAAACCGTGATCGGAGATAACGATCAGGGCGGTATCCTCCCACATGCCGCCTGCGTCCATGGCATCGAGAAGCCGGCCAAGCTGGGCGTCGCAAAGCGCCACAAGCGCTGCATAGTTCGCCCGCATCTCGTCGGTTTCCTGCTCGGTGTCCGCCTCGGTGCGCCTGTAGCGGGGCCAGTCCCTGATCGGGCCGTCATAGGCGGTCGGGAAGGCCGCGCGAAACTCGGGCGGGGCATGGAAGGGTTCATGCGGATCGAACACTTCAAGTTGCAGGAACCAGTTGTCGGACCCGCGATTGACCTCGAGAAAGTCCAGCGCCTGCCCGAAGGTCCGCACCGAAGGGAATTCCGGCGTCTCGCGGATGCGTTCTCGGTTCAGCATCCCCTGAAGCCGATATCCCCCTCGCGTTTCCTCGTACTGTTCGGGCGCATAGATCTGGCGGAACTTCTCCAGCGGCGGTTCCACGCGCGCCACCCAGGGATCGGCTTCCTGGCCGCGCAGGAAATCCCAGGTGGTGAAGGCGGTATGGTAGGTGGCGCCGCCGGCCTCGAAATAGTGATAATGGTCCGTCACGAGATGGGAATAGACGCCCTGCTCCGCCATCAGCCCGGTCATCGGAATGTCGAAGGGCTCCAGCGGTCCCCAGCTTCGGTGCAGGAAGTTCAGCCGTCCGGTCATCAGGTCGCGCCGAGCGGGCATGCAGGGCATGGACCCGACGAAATGGCTGTCGAAAGTGGTCGCGCGCCGTGCCAGTCGGTCGAAGTTCGGTGTCGCCACGCTGCCGCCGTAACAGGACAGCGCACGCCGGCTGAGACTGTCGAAAAGGACCAGGATCGATCTCATTCCTGGGCTGCCCTCTTCTTGCGCCGCCAGTCGCTGATGAGCGGCCAGAGCAGAAGACCCACGGCCAGAAGCGTGAACGCCAGCGGGAACGGGCGCGTGACGATCGGCGAGAAGTCCCCGTTCGTCATCATCAGGCCCGAACGCAGCTTTTCCTCGGCAAGGGGAGCCAGCACGAAGCCGATGACGAAGGGGCCAAGCGGAACGTTCGCGCGTTCCAGCAGAAAGCCGACGATCCCGAAGCCGAGCATGACCCAGACATCGAAGACCGTGTTGTTCAGCGCATAGGATCCGATCACGCAGAACATCATGACCACCGGCAGGACGAAGCTGCGCGGCATGTAGATCAGACCGGCGACGCGGCGCACCGAAAGGGTCATCAGGATCCACATCATGATGTTCGCCAGCAGGCAGGCCGCGATCATTCCCCAGACGATATCGTTGTTGGTCAGGAACAGGGTGGGCCCCGGCTGGATCGAATGGATCGTCAGCGCGCCGATCAGGATGGCATCGATCACGCTGCCCGGAATGCCCATCGCGATCAGCGGTATCAGCGCGCCGCCCACGGTCGCATTGTTCGCGGCTTCGGAGGCGACGATCCCTTCCTCGGATCCCTTGCCGTATTTCTCAGGCTCGGACGACACGTTCTTCGCGGTCGTATAGGCGACGACGGAGCCGATGGAGGCGCCGATTCCGGGCAGGATGCCGACCCAGGTTCCGATCACCGAGGACCGGATCATGTTTACGCCGTGGCGGCGGAAATCGCTCAGGGACATCAGCACGCGCGATGTCTTCATCTCGGCGCGTTCCGGGATCGAACCGCCCTGCGCGCAGTCCTTGATGACCTGGCTGACCGCGAAGACGCCGATCAGGACCGGCAAGAGCTCGAAGCCCGCGTTCAGCTGGTAGTAACCGAAGGTCAGGCGCGGCATGCCGGTGGCGGGATCGACGCCGGGCATGGACACCAGCATCCCCAGCAATCCAGCGATCAGTCCCTTGGCAAGCGAGCCCTCGGAGACCGAGGCGATCAGAACCATAGCCATCATGATCAGCGTGAAATACTCGAACGGACCGAAGCGCGTCGCCAGGATGGACAGCGGCTGGGTGATGGTGAAAAGCACCATCCAGGAGATCATGCCGCCGACGAAGGACGCGGTTATCCCGAGGCCCAGCGCGCGGCCCGGCTGTCCCGCCTGAGCCATCGGATAACCGTCGAGCGTCGTCATCACCGAGGCCGGCGTTCCGGGCATCCGCATCAGCGTCGCGGTGATCAGACCTCCCGAAATCGCGCCGACATACATAGAGATCAGCAGCACGACCGCGTCGAACGGATCCATGTAGAAGGTAAGCGGCAGGGTCAGAGCGATCAGCATTGCGCCGGACAGGCCGGGAATGGCGCCCACGACGATCCCGAGGAAGGTGCCGAGGAAGAGCATGAAGAACGTCCAGGGCGCAGAAATCTGGACTATTGCCCCCGCGAGTGCTCCGAAATCCATGAAAGGCCCCTCAGACCGGCAGATCGACGATGAAGATGCGGGTGAAGACGTATGATGCGCCCAGGCCCGCGACCGTTGCGGTCAAGACGGCGGGCAGCAGCTTGCGCCGCGAAAAACCCTCCATGCCCCAGATCAAAAGCGTCACGTAGACGATCGTCAGCGGTGCGAAGTGGACTGCCCGCGTCTGTATGATCGCGACGTAGATGCAGGAAAGGAGCAGCATCAGAACCGCCATCATCGGTCTTCCCCCGATCATCTCGAGACTGAGAGCCAACGGAACATCCTTCTGGACGGCGATGCGCCGCACGGCTCGGAAGATCACGAAGAGGCAGCACAGGAACACCACGAGTGCCGTATATTTCGGCACTGGTCCCGATCCGAGCGGCTCGAACGAGCCCGGCGGCAGTGCGGAAGCGGAGATCCAGACAACGACGCAGACGAGTGCGATCAGGGTCATCACCCCGATCTCGGTAAAGGGACGATCCATTTCGAAACCTTCCGGGACAACGACGTCCGGGCGTAACCGCCCGGACGCTATTCGTCACATCACTTCTGAGCGGCGAGTTTCGCGACCGGCTCGATCGCGGTCCAGGTCGTCTCCAGGTCGCTCATCAGTTCGTCGCCCGTCAGGAAGATCTTGGCGAAGCCCTTCTTCTCCAGGAATTCCTGATAGCGCGGCGTTCCCTGGGCGGTTCTCAGCGCCTCGGCGCACTCGTCTACG
>CAZRNL010000260.1:0-4784 GCA_964601395.1 uncultured Silicimonas sp.
ACATCGAATAACCCCTTGCAACAATGTCTAAATCGCTACGATCCATCATAGGCGCAGAAGAAAACCGCGCGGCCTCGGTGGCTGCGTTCAAGGGCATTCAGCGTTCTCCTTGGGGTCCGACAGCATTCGGGACGAACCCTAAGTGCACACCATACGCACACGAGGGATGTGCCGCTACCCTGCCCCGTGCAGCGACATGCGTTTGCCGGTGTTTGGGACGGAATGGGCGCCAATCGTGAGAAGCGGAGCCGAAGCACACTCTTGCTGGGAAAATTTAAACTTGCAAATCCTCCATGTAATGGAATAAATACAAGGTATGATCGAGCGCAGTCACAGGCAGTCCATCGAAGACGCATTGGAGCGTCAGGCCGGCGTGGTCCTTCTCGGGCCACGTCAGGTCGGCAAGACCACCCTCGCCCAGGAGATCTCCGAGACGCGTGACGCGGTCTACCTCGACATGGAACGCAGCTCCGACCGGCGGATCCTCGAGGAACCCGATCTCTACCTCGACGAACAGATGGGGCGGCTCGTCGTGATCGACGAGGTTCAGCTTATGCCCGACCTCTTCAAGGCACTGCGCGGGCAGATCGACCGACGCCGGCGAAAGGGCTTTCGGACGGGGCAATTCCTGCTGCTGGGCTCCGCTTCGGATACGCTCTTGCATCAGAGCGCGGAGTCGCTCGCCGGACGCGTCAGCTATCATGAGTTGACGCCGTTCGGGCTTCTGGAGACCGGCAAGGACACGCTCTCGCGGCTTTGGCTGCGTGGTGGATTTCCCGACAGCTATCTTGCCGCAAGCGATGGCGACAGCTTGCTGTGGCGCGAGGATTTCATCCGCACCTATCTCGAGCGTGACATCCCTGCCTTCGGCCTGCGCATTCCGGCGGAAACCCTGCGCAGGTTCTGGACCATGCTGGCGCACAGCCAGAGCGGCTTGCTGAATGCAGCGAAGCTCGCGGCGAGCCTCGGCGTGTCCGGACAGACGGTCGCACGGTATCTCGATCTCCTCGTCGATCTGATGCTAGTCCGCCGGCTGCCGCCGTGGCACGCCAACGCCGGGAAGCGCCTAGTCAAGTCACCCAAGATCTATATCCGTGACAGTGGACTGACCCATGCCCTTCTCAACATCGGCACCCAGGAGGACCTGCTCGGCCACCCGGTCGCCGGTGGAAGCTGGGAAGGCTTCTGCATCGAAAACCTGATCTCGGCCGCTCCCCGTGGCACCGAGGCGAGCTTCTATCGCTCCTCCGCCGGGGCCGAGATCGACCTCGTCCTCAAGCTGCCGGGTGGCGCGCTATGGGCGATAGAGGTCAAGCGCACCACGTCACCGAAGGTCAGCCGCGGTTTCCACATCGCGTCGGACGACCTGAGCGCCCAGCATCGAATCCTCGTCTATGCGGGTGACCAGAACGTCCCGGTCGGAGGCGACGCACGCGCAATGCCTCTCATGGATGCTCTTGAGCGCCTGTCGTCGGCATAGAACTTCAGAGGCGCGACGGAGCGAACACAACCTTGGCGCAAGACGAACATCTACCGCTCAACAAACCTGCCAAGCCTAAAGCCTTTGTAACAAATCTTTCCACTCCTCCAGAGGCTATAGATGGTCGTGAATTTTGGGCCGAACCGAGACTTCAACTCCAAGATAAGAAAGGGCATGCCGCTCCCCTGAGAAACTGCCAGAAACCGGTACAACCTGGTGAATGTCGCGACCAACCGCGACCGGTATAAGATTATGCGACCCGACGCTTCTGTTCGTAGGATCGAAGGCAATCCATCCCGCTCCTGGCACGTATATCTCCACCCAGGCATGGGTCGATCCGGAACCTGCAGACCCAACGAGGCCTTCGTCCGGATCGGACAGGTAGCCAGAGACGATGCGGGATCCGAGTCCGAGAGTGCGTGCGGCTTCGGCGAGCAAGACCGCAAAATCGCGGCACGAGCCCCATTTCCGGTCGAGGGTCTCGATCGGCGACTGGGTGCCTTCGTCGTCGCGGCTCTGATAGGAAATCTGCGTGAACACGCCATTGCTGATGTCCTTCAGCAGAGACAGCGTGTCTGTTCGATGCCCCCTGACGAAGCTCTCGACCCATCGGGCAAATCGGCAGTCATGGTCGGCGTATTGCGGAGCCGTCAGCGCGCCCAGATCCGTCCATTCGTCGGCTGAATAGAGGAACGGGTACTCGATGGCAGAAGCGGAGATGGCAAAGACCGGCCAGGCTGGCGCGGTCAGTTCCACGGTGGCGCGGCTTTCGATCACCAGATGATCTGTCGGACCGTCAAAGATGGCAGTGGCGATCGCGTTGCCGGTCACATCATGCGCCCAAGTTACGGTAGCCGTCGGGGTTATGGAGATCTCGTGGGAGAAAAGACGCAATTCCCGCGTTTCGCGGGGACGCAGCATCAACCTGTGCGGTCCGAGAAAGACTGCCTCACGGTATCGGTAGGTTGTGGTGTGAACGATGTCGAGGCAGGCCAAAATGGGGGTCCTGTGTGGTCCGAGGAAGACGGCACGCGCGTCGATGTGGATCAGCGGCGGCGTGATGCGCCCGGACTGACGGGGACTGCGTTTCGCCAGGCGTTCAACCCCTTGCAGCGCCGACAGATCCGCTCTCCGAAACCTTCGCTCCAGAACAAGGTTTCGCACCGCAGGCATTGGCGTTCCTGCGGAACGTCGCGCCGGTCCCTTTTGGTCGCAATGTACGGCATTGCGCCTTCGGCCATGGCCTTGTCCGACATCAAATCTGTCCCGCTACGTGGCGGCTGGGCGATCCCGACAGTGTTTCCGATCTTGAAGGCATGCCTTCGTTTTCGCCGGCCCGGATTGATGCATCGTCCCGCGTCCTTTGGGTGTCCGTCGTCGAAGCCGGCTCATTCGAATCAGGATCAGGCGTCTCGTGTCCCGAGTAGAGATGTCGCAGATGCGCCTCGGAGACACCGTCGGCCTTCATCACGAGGCGCACCAATGGGTCCGCCAGCATTTCCTCCAGGAAGAAGTCGGACAACGCTCTGCCCGTCATCTTGTCACTGGCGCGTGCGCGGTCCAAGTCGGAAAGCGAAACGGTCAGAGTCCGCGCAAGGCCGGGATGCGATGTCCGGGGATGAAGCTTCACCAGGACGGAAGCTTTCCAGGCTTCTGGCCCCTGTTGATCGGGAGGTGTATCCAACTCAGTTTCGATCTCGTACTCTCCCGCCGGGAGCGTCTCGGCAAAGCCTGGAACGGTGAATGGCCGTGCGAATACCGCAACGGTCTTGCTCGTCAGATCTTCCATCGTCGCGATCCTTTCCCTTGCTGCTGCGGGTGGTCCGCGCCCCCTTCAAGAGTGGGGCGCGAGGCCCGTGCACGTCTCAAGATGTCTTGGATTTCGCTGGTGGTTCTTTGCCAGCTGCCTTGGTTTCGTTCTCCTTGGCAGCGGTCTTCGTAGTTTCGGCAGGCATACGTTTCATTGCGGCCGCAGCTCTGGCGGTTAGGTCCTTGAAGGACATGTCATCGATCCTTTGATTTCCCGGTGTCGAACTCCTCGTCCATCACGGACCGGCATGTATCGCATCGGTCTTACGTATGTAGGGGCTGGCGACCGATTTACGATGGCGCACCGCGAAGGGGATCGGTTAATTGGGCTAATTCATTGGTCCAGACCTTAAATTCTGTCAAAGTATTTTGACCGAATGTCTGCGTCAAAGGGACATCGGCGGCATCGCGGCCGCGCGCGATCAGAATTCTCGCAAACCGCGGCTTGTTGTTTCGCGGGTCGAACATGTGCCATTCGCCAGCAAGAAAAACCTCCATCCACGCGGCGAAGTCACCGGGCGGATGGGGTTGAGGCTCACCGATATCGCTCAGGTACCCGGTGCAGTAGCGTGCCGGAATGTTCATGCAGCGACACAAGGCGATGGCGAGATGGGCAAAGTCCCGGCAGACGCCCTGTCGCTCGGCCATTGTCTGTGACGCGGTACGTGTTGCCTTCGCCTGCATGTAGTCGAATGATACATGATTGTGCACGAAGTCGCAGATCTCCTGGACCCGCCCCCACCCGGGTTCGGTTGCTTCGAAGAGGTGCCACGCTTCCTCTGAAAGGAGATCGGTATCGCAGTACCGGCTGCCCTGTAGAAACACGAGCGTCTCGAAAGGAAGGTCCTGAACCGCGTGCTGCTGCGCACCGGGGGATGCGGGATCAGGTTGGCCCGTGTCGCGGAAGATACCATCCGTCGACAGGGAAAAGTCGCCCGGCGGAGCGAGAAGTCGCGTGCACCAGTTGCCAAAGCCGTCCCGGTAGCTTTCGAGCGGCACGCTCGGCGATGTGACGAGATAGTCGGCGCGTTCCAGATCACTGAAGCGCGAGTAGTGAACATTCAGCATGGCGATCAGCGGCGTCGGTTGAGGGAAGCTGTATCGCATCCGGCACCCGATGCTGACGCGCATTCCGGACTTCCGGCCAAGCGAGGAGTTTTCAGCATCACCTTCCAAGGGTGCACGCCCCGCCAGAGAGCTGAAAGCTTGGGTCGCAGCTCCACCGATTGCCGGATCGGTCGAGATGCGCATTCTCCGGGAGGTCAATTGCCGTGCAGGTGTCGTTCAGCGGCTCGTATCCTCGCTCGCAGCGCCAGCCCGGTCCGTAGGAGTCAAGATGGAGAAAGGCATTCGACGGGACCACAACGGCGTCACAGCGGCCATCGATCTCCACGAACCCTCTTTCGCAAGCCCAGGCATCGCCGTAATTTCCATTGGTCAGGTAGCCGTTCTCCGGCACTGCAATCGAGAGGCAGGCCCCAGCATCCGCAGTATG
>CAZRNL010000261.1:0-4781 GCA_964601395.1 uncultured Silicimonas sp.
CGCCGATGCCGCTTCTGCCCGGCGACCAGTTTTTCGAGAACTACCGCCGCGCGCTCGTGGCAGGGGTGAACGCGCCGGTGGCGTGGATGCTCTTCAACTCGATGGTCATGGCGATGGGGATCGCCATCGGCAAGATCGTGATCTCGCTCCTGTCCGCCTTCGCCATCGTTTATTTCCGGTTCCCCGGCCGGATGCTGTTCTTCTGGCTGATCTTCCTGACGCTGATGCTGCCCGTCGAGGTCCGCATCGTGCCCACCTACGAGGTGATCGCTGGCTTCGGGATGCTGAACAGCTACACCGGGCTGATCCTGCCGCTCATCGCCTCGGCAACTGCGACGTTCCTCTTCCGGCAGTTCTTCCTGACGATCCCGGACGAACTGGCCGAGGCCGCGCGGGTTGACGGGGCAGGGCCGATGCGCTTTTTCATCGACATCCTGGTGCCGATGAGCCGGACGAACATCGCAGCGCTTTTCGTCATACTCTTCATCTACGGCTGGAACCAGTATCTCTGGCCGCTCCTCATCACCACCGATCCGTCGATGAACACCATAGTGATGGGCATCAAGCAGATGTTCCCGTCGGGCGACGACTTGGCCGACTGGCCGGTGATCATGGCCACCTCGATCCTTGCGATGCTTCCGCCCGTGGTCGTGGTGATCGGTATGCAGAGGCTCTTCATCCGCGGCCTCGTCGACAGCGAAAAGTGAGACCATGGCGACCGTTACCCTGACAGGCATCCACAAGAGCTACGGCAAGACCCCGGTCATCCACGGGATCGATCTCGATATCGCCGAGGGCGAATTCATTGTTATAGTCGGCCCCTCGGGCTGCGGAAAATCGACGCTGCTGCGGATGGTTGCGGGACTTGAGACGATCACGCGCGGCGATCTCATGATCGACGGCGCGCGGCTCAACGACGCCGAACCGATGGAGCGCAACATCGCCATGGTGTTCCAGAACTACGCGCTCTACCCGCACATGAGCGTCGCCGATAACATGGGCTATGCGCTGAAGATCGCGGGCACGCCAAAGGCCGAGATCGCCGAGCGGGTGCGTGTGGCGGCCAAGATGCTCCAGCTCGAGCCCTATCTGGCACGAAAGCCCCGCGAGTTGTCGGGCGGGCAGCGGCAGCGCGTTGCGATGGGGCGCGCGATCGTCCGTGATCCCGCCGTCTTTCTCTTCGATGAGCCGTTGTCGAACCTCGATGCGAAGCTCCGGGTGCAAATGCGGCTGGAGATAAAGGCGCTTCAGCGCAAGCTCGGGGTCACGTCGCTTTACGTCACCCACGACCAGGTGGAAGCGATGACGCTCGCCGACCGAATGGTCGTGATGAATGCGGGCGTGACCGAGCAGATCGGCACGCCGCTCGACGTATACGAACGCCCTGCGACGGTCTTCGCGGCGCAGTTCATCGGCAGTCCGGCGATGAACGTTCTTTCGGCCCGGGCGGAAGGGCGCGTCGTCCGGCTGACGAACGGCATCTCAATCGAGACCGACACGGATGCGTCGGGGGATGTTCTCCTGGGAATACGCCCCGAACATATGGCGCGCGATCCGCAGGGCCCCATCGGACTTGATATCCGGATGGCCGAGCCTTTGGGGGCAAACACGCTTCTCCATGGAAGCCTCGAGGGTGTCGAGCAGGAGGTCGTTGTCAGCCTGCCCGGTGTCCACAGGGAGGACGTGATGGCTGGATCGGCGCGGTTCCGGGTTCCGCCGGAGGCCTGTCACCTCTTCGATGCCCAAACCGGGCGCAGACTTGGCGGATAGGCGTCTGGGTCGGCGCTAGGCGTCGGGCCGGCGACCTTCAAGATTGCGTGGAGAGCACCGAATACGAGGTGTCGCGCATCAACTTTTCGCGTTGGAACCCAGACCACAGGCTGTTCCGGACGATGCCGCGCACGATCCGGGATGCGGTCCTGGGCGCACGCTTACCTGTCGAGCCGTGCCGAGTTGACGAGATCCTCGTTGATCTCGATGCCGAGGCCGGGTCCGTCCGGCAGGTTCACATATCCATCGACGTGCCAGATCGGTCGGTCGACGAGGTCCTTCTGCGCCGGGCCATAGACTGGCTGCAGTTCAAGCAAGTAGCAGGCAGGACAGGCGAAGCTGAGGGCCTGGCTGGTCGCGCCCACGATGGCCGTCGAGAAGTTGTGGGCGTTGGCCTGACGCCGGTTCAGGGCGCAGATCTCGGCAGCCTTGCGGAATCCGGTGATCCCCTCGACCCGGCCAGGATCAAGACCGACGACATCCACCGTGCCTGTCTCGACAATCTTCTGGACGCCGCGCGCGTTCCATTCCCTCTCGCCATAGGCGATGCGTATCCCTGTTGCGGCGCGCAGTGCGGCATATCCTTGCGGATCGTCGTGACCGAGCGGTTCCTCGAGCCAGGCGACACCGCGCTCCTCGAAGGCACGCGCGCGCCGGATCGCGGTGGCTACATCCCAGAAATTCTTCACCCCGAGATCAATCATCAGGTCCTTGCCCGGACCCATGGCGGCCTGGACCTTGTCGACGAATGCGATGTCCCTTGCCTCGTCAAAGCCAAGCTCTGCGTTCCCCGCTTTGCCGAAGCCGACCTTCGCGCCGTGCAGACCAGTGGCGGTATGCGCGGCGATTTCTTCGGCCATCTCATCGAGGTCCGCCTTGGTGCCGTGCAGGCTGGCGATCGCGGGAAGCCGGTCGCGAACCGGGCCACCAAGAAGGTCGAGCACGCTGGTATCGAGCTGCTTGCCCTTCAGGTCCCACAACGCGATGTCGATGCCCGAGATCGCAAGCGAGGCGATGCCCGACCCTGTGCCATACCACCATGTGTGTTCTTTCAGCTTCAGCCAGATCGCTTCGGTGTGCAGGGGGCTCTGCCCGACGACGAGAGCGGACAAGCCCTCGACAATGCAGGCGACAGCGCGGGACGCCTCGGGGAAGTAGGAGCAGGCCTCACCCCAGCCCACGCGCCCCTCTGAGTCGGTGATCTTCAACAGGCACACCGAGCGGAACCGGTTGTGATCGGTCGGTTCCCGGTACGCGACGGGGATTGCCTCGACCTGTGACACCTTCATTCGTCCACTCCTCTCAAGCCCGTCCGGGCCGCGTCATGCCATCATGGACCGGAAGAGATCATCGCGCACGTCCAGAACGACGTCATCGAGCTTCCTTGCCTCGGGTCCGCAGAGCCACGCCATCACGCTGGCAGGCACCTCGGGCCTCACGAGGTCATCCTTCGCGATCTTGCTGATCGGGTTCAGGCCGGCGGTGCGTATCTCGGTCTGCATGTCTGTATCCGTCGGGGGGATGCCGATGAAGAAGAACTGAACTCCGCTCGCCGCCATGTCCTTGGCGAACATCAGCGTCATCATCCGTGCGGCCGCCTTTGAGGTGCAATACGAAGACCAACCTTCCATTGGCGTTGTTGCGGCACCGGTCCCAGCGTTCACCACCACGCCGCCGGCAGACCTAAGCATCGGCAGGGCGGCGCAGGTCATGCGATGCAGGCCGAGCGTGTTCACCTCGTAGGCCCCGCGAAGCGCGTCGGTGGCGAGCTTGTCGACGTGTCCGATCGGCGTGATCGCCCCGGCGTTGTTGACCAGGGCGTCGAGCGTGGCGGCTTCCGACGAGATGCGTGTCACGACAGAGGCTATCGACGAGGGGTCCGTCACGTCGAGATCGACCACGGTGCATCCATCAAGCAGGCTCTCGCAGGCGGGATCCGGTTCGCGGAAGACACCAGCGTAGACGCGCGCGCCGCTCTCCGCGAGAAGTCGCGCCAGCGAAGCCCCGATGCCGCGGCCGGCACCGGTCACGAGGATCGTCTTGCCGGACAGGTCCGGAACTTCGATGGGAGACAGGTCGAACATCCCGAGTCACTTCCTTCTTGACAAAAACAAATTGGTCTGACCAATTGATTGGTAATACAACCGTATCCTGCTGTCAAAGGCTAACGGCACGATCAAGAGGGAGACCCGGACGCGCGGCCACAAGGCAGGGCTCACGCATCCGAAAGGGAGGAATTAGCGATGCGCCGCTTCGGAGTCACGAGGCCCAGCGAGGACGACATCCGTCAGGGCGGGTTCTCGACGCCGTGGGACGCGCCGATGATCCCGCCGTTTCCCTTCGAGTTCCGCAATGCCGAAATCCTGACCGTCTACTGGCGCACCGACCCCGAGGCGATGGCCTTTCTCCTGCCGCCGCCGCTCGAACCGGTGGGCGACGTGGCCTGCGTGCACATTTACCGGATGAACGACACCGACTGGCTTGGTCCTTACAGCGAGGCGAACGTCATGTTCGGCGCCCGGCTGGGGGAGAGGACCGGTGCCTACTCACCCTACCTTGTCCTGTCGTCGGATATCGGGGTTGCGCATGGGCGCGAGGCGCACGGTCAGCCGAAGAAGCTCGGTCAGCCGAGCCTCGAATTTCGGGGCGATCTGGTCGTCGGCCGGGTCGAGCGCAATGGGATCGACGTCATTACCGGCACGATGCCTTACAAACAACGGCGGATCGGCGCGGACGAGCTGAACCCACATTTCGACTTCGCCACGAACCTGAACCTCAAGGCGATCGACCATATCGACGGGCGACCCGCAATCCGGCAACTCACGAGCCGCAAGCTCGCCAACGTCCAGATTCACGAGGCATGGGCCGGTCCGGCCACAATGGAGTTGCGTCCGAACGCACAACTCCCTGTCTTCCGCCTTCCGGTTCTCGAACCGCTCGAAGGGATCCACTGGCGGGCGGATTTCACGCTCGTGGCAGGCGAGATCATCCACGACTACCTGGGAGACGAT
>CAZRNL010000262.1:0-4745 GCA_964601395.1 uncultured Silicimonas sp.
CCCCCTACCCATCGCGCCGTAGCGCCGGCCACCACAGGGGCGTGAGCAATTACGGCAGCTCTATCGGCTGAAAGATGTCGGCGGACAAGGAGCTTCGGCTTATGCGAGAGCGCAACTTCCTTCAGGCCGTACCCGTTCATTGACTAAGTCTCATAAGGCTCGCCCGGAAACCATTCCACGAGACTGGCGCATATTCCGCATTGACAATTTGACAAGCCAAAGTGTTGGACGTGAAAAAGGTGAGGGCGCAGCGTCTTGGTTTGGCGTCGAATTCGAAGGCCGTCTAATAAAGCCGGGAACAAAAGTCCGATGGAAGACAAATCAAACTGGCATGATGAGGCTAAATAAAGCGTCTCGCTTATCAGCGACGGAATCTGGATTATATTATGTACGATACATCGATGATTTTAGGGCGTTTTCTGTCGATAATATTTGGAATGATACCGTAATTGCCGGATTTGCCTCCGATAAACAGTATGTGGTTGAGACATCAGCAAAAGTTATTGAACGCTGTATCTTGTTTGCAACAGATCCCGGCGACCTCGTCCTCGACCCGACCTGCGGATCCGGCACCACGGCCTATGTCGCCGAGCAATGGGGGCGGCGTTGGATCACCATCGACACATCACGGGTCGCCTTGGCGTTGGCCCGATCCCGTCTTATGGGGGCGCGTTACCCCTTCTACGCCCTGAAGGACAGTGAGATCGGCGCCCGGGAAGAGGCGCGTCCGACCGGCCGCCTGCCGGACGAGGGACCCTTCACCGGGGACGTTTCCCACGGCTTCGTCTACGAGCGAGTGCCGCACATCACCTTGAAGTCGATTGCCTGCAATGCCGAAATCGACGTTATCTGGGAGACATGGCGGGAGACGCTTGAGCAGCTCCGGGAAAAGCTCAACGCAGCCGCCAAGGTGTCGTGGGAGGAGTGGCAGGTCCCGATCGCGCCGGTCTATCCATGGGAGGACAAGGCAACCAAGCTGCACACCAAGATTCTCGACCTGCTGGCCGAACGCGAGGATCTGGCGGACGACGAGGATGCCGATCTGGTCAAGCATGACCGCAAGATCGCCAAGGCGCTGAAGGATCTGAATGCGGCACTGAAGCGCAGCTATACCCTGGAAACCCTGCCGGAAAATGCTGGCGAGCCCCTGCCGGCAGAGGCGGTGCCGTTGCACGAAGCTTGGTGGACGGCACGCTACAAGCGTCAGGCCGAGGTCGACGCCTCGATCGCCCGGAACGCCGATGTCGAGTTTCTGGTCGACCGCCCCGTTCCGGTAAAGAATGTGGTGCGGGTGTCGGGACCGTTCACTGTCGATAGCCTGTCACCTCACCGCGTTTTGCCGGCGGACGAGGACGACCCATTCTTCATGGTTCAACTCGGTGCAGCCGAGGAGGAAGGCGAGACGATTTCAACGACTCGCTTCGCCGCCCGTCCCGCCGAGGAGGAGGCCGTCGAGAGCGACGATTTCGTGCGTGTCGTGCTGGACAATCTGAAGACCGCCGGCGTCGGCAACACCAAGAAGAACGAGCGCCTGCGTTTCACCGCGCTGCGCCCGTTCCCTGGTCGCTATGTCTACACCGAGGGTGATACCGAAGGGGCGCCAGAGCGCAAGGCCGCCATCTTCATCGGCCCCGAGTATGGGACCGTCACTCGGGCAATGATCGTCGCCGCGGCGCGGGAGGCAGCCGATCTATTCGACGTCCTGGTCGTCTGTGGCTTTGCCTTCGAAGCCCACGCCTCGGCCGACACCATGAACCTCGGTCGCCTCACCGTGCTCAAGGTCAACATGAACCAGGACCTCCGCATGGGAGATCGCCTCAAGTCCGCCGACCAGGGAAATCTGTTCGTCGTGTTTGGCGAGCCCGACGTAGATTTCCGCAAACGCAAGGACGGAACCTACGAAGTCGAAATCCTGGGTGTTGATATTTTTAATCCGAATTCCGGCGAGCAGATATCTTCCGGCAAAGTAGAAGAAGACGTGGCTTGCTGGTTCATCGATGACGATTACAACGACACCAGCTTCTTCGTTCGTCAGGCCTATTTCCTGGGCGGCAAGGATCCCTATCAGAAACTAAAGACCGCTCTGAAGGCGCATATCGACGAGGATGCATGGTCGGTTCTCAACTCGACAACATCACGTCCTTTCGATGTATCACCTAAAGGGAAAATCGCCGTTAAGGTGATTAATCATTTTGGCGACGAAGTGATGAAGATCTACGATACCGGCAGTGCTCGGGAGGCGAAATGAGCGGCGACGGATTCTATGGAAGACTGCGCAAGGAGCGAGACGACAACGACGACCTCGCTGGCGTAATCATTGATACGGTCAATCAACTTACCGCTCATGATACCGACGAAACCCGGCCGGGAATGCTTCTGGGCAAAATCCAATCGGGCAAGACCCGGGCGTTTCTTGGCATCATCGCGGAGGCGTTCGATCGTGGCTTCGATGTCGCCATCGTCTTGACCAAGGGCACGCGAACCCTCTCCCAGCAGACCGTTCGCCGGATCCAGAAGGACTTCCAGACCTTCCGTGCCGGCGAGGAACTGGAAGTCTACGACATCATGGCTGTGCCCGACCTCTCGGCCTGGGAGATCGACGAGCAGAAGCTGGTTTTCGTCGCCAAGAAGGAGGCGAATAACATGAGGCGTCTCCTGAAGCTGTTTCAGGAGACGCATCAGGCACTGCTGACGAAGCGTGTGCTGATCGTCGATGACGAGGCGGACTTCGCCAGCATCCGCTTCACCAAAAAGAGGGGCGAGCCCGACATAGAGCAAGGACGTATCGCCGACCGTATCGACGAGCTGCGGCGCGAACTGGCGGGCTGCGCCTTTCTCCAAGTGACCGCGACGCCCTATTCTCTTTATCTCCAGCCCGAGGACTATCCCGCCCAGCCGGGGGCCAACTACACCTTCGAACCCAAGCGGCCAGCCTTCACCACACTCGTGCCGATCCATGGCGGCTATATCGGGGGCGACCACTATTTCGGTGAGCATACCGAGGATGAGCCGGAGTATTACCTCTGGCACCCCATTACGGACAATGAGCGGCTGGCGCTACGCAAGGAGGACAGGCGGCGGGTCAAGAAGGAGCAGGTTCTCACTCACGCCAATATCGCGGGAATCCGGCACGCCCTGATTACCTTTGTCACCGCGACGGCGATTCGCCGACGCCAACAAAAGGCAGGCGGAGAAAGCCCCCGCCGGTACTCGATGGTCGTCCATGTCGAGACATCGCGCTCTGCCCATTCCTGGCAGCATATCGTCGTCGGGGAACTGATCGAGGCGCTTCAGGAGGCGATCGAGAAGAAAGAGCCCATTGTCGCCGACCTGGTGAACGAGGCCATTGATGACCTGATCCGCTCGGTCGAGGCGGGCGGTTTGACGATGCCCGATCGCATAACGATCCTCGGTGACGTTCGGGATTTCTTCAAGAAGGGAGCGGTCGCAACCGAGAAGGTCAACTCGGACAACGAGGTCCAGAAACTGTTGGACGACAACGCTGAACTAAAACTGCGCACCCCTTGCAACGTTTTCATCGGTGGGCAGATTCTCGACCGCGGCATCACGGTTCCGAACCTGATCGGGTTCTACTATGGCCGGTCGCCGAAACGGATGCAGCAGGATACGGTCTTGCAGCATGCCCGCATGTATGGTGCCCGTCTACGCGAAGACCTCGCCGTGACCCGCTTCTACACCACCGCCCACAACTTCCAAGCCTTGCGTTCGATTCACCAATTCGATTCAGCCCTGCGCTATGCCTTCGAGACGGGCGCGCACGACCGTGGAGTCGCCTTCGTCCTCAAGGATCACGACAACCGGGTCATTCCCTGCGCCCCGAACAAGATCCTGGTGTCGGACATCGTTGCCTTGAAACCGGGTGGCGCCCACCTGCCATTCGGCTTCCAGACCAAGGCAAAATCTACGCTGACTCCTATCATGCAGAAGCTCGATAAGCTCATCCCGCACCAGAAACTGGACGCCGGCAAGATCGTCACGATCAAGACTGACACCGCAATCGAGATCATCTCTTTGATCGAGAACTGCTTAAACTTCGAGCCCGGATACGGTTTTGATTGGGAGGCGTGCCGCGCCGCGATCGAATATTTCTCGACCATCGCGCCGCCCCCCGCCGAGAAGGGCGAGTGCCTGATTCTGGGTGGCACGGGACGCCGGTTGAGCCGGCAGCGTACTGGTGGCCGCTTCTCCGACGCTCCTCACACGATGCAAGATCGTGCGGCTGTTCGAACCATCGCGGGCCATCAGCCCATTCTCGTACTCTCCCGGCAGGACGGACGGGAAGAGGATGGATGGCGCGGGGCACCCTTCTGGTGGCCAGTCCTGTTCGCTCCGGCCAGCGCGGCACCCAGCGTGTTTGCGTCGACCACAAGGGACAACGGCCCCGAGGACGATACTGATGACGAATAGCCGTAAAGGAACCTTTGGGCCATGGGAGGGCTAATCGACGGGGATGATGGGCTGCCGGCCGAAGAAGTCGGTGCCTGGGCTAAGGAGAAGCATGATCGGCTGCGCCGCTATCTCGACATCTCCCGTGCCGCTCGGAACAAGTTTCTCACTGGGCGATCGAAGTCGGCGACGTTCATCGATATCTTCTGCGGCCCTGGCCGGGCGCGGGTGAAAGAAACTGGGGAATGGATTGACGGCAGCGCCGTTGCGGCCTGGAGGATCAGCCAGAAAGGTGGGGCTCCGTTCTCCGAAATCTTTGTCGCCGACATAAATGATGA
>CAZRNL010000263.1:0-4708 GCA_964601395.1 uncultured Silicimonas sp.
GCGCGGACGTGATGTTCGTGATCCAGCGTGTTCTGGAAGTCGACGGCAAGCTGACACTGCTGGACCAGAACGAAGTGATCGACCCGCACCCCTATTTCCGTCTGTTCGCGACCGCGAACACCATCGGCCTCGGGGACACCACGGGTCTGTATCACGGCACTCAGCAGATCAACCAGGCGCAGATGGACCGCTGGTCGCTTGTCTGCACGTTGAACTACCTGAGCCATGATGCCGAGGTGGCGATCGTTCTGTCGAAAGCGCCGCACTACAACACCGAGCGCGGCCGCAAGACGATCAGTCAGATGGTGACGGTCGCCGACCTGACCAGAACGGCCTTCATGAACGGCGACCTCTCGACCGTGATGAGCCCCAGGACGGTTATCGCCTGGGCGCAGAACGCCGAGGTGTTCCGCAGCGTCGGCTACGCCTTCCGCCTGTCGTTCCTGAACAAGTGCGACGAACTCGAGCGCGAGACGGTCGCCGAGTTCTACCAGCGCTGCTTCGACGAGGAACTGCCGGAAAGCGCCGCCAGCGTCGCCATGGGCTAAGCCCCGGCACGTCTCCCGCCGACCGGATCTGACCTCGGATTCCCGCTTTTCCGGCGGCCCGATGTGGCGTGACCTCCAGGACACGCCACAAAGATTCCATCATTGATTAATTGATCCGCAGCTTTTCGGACCCATTGTCTTAATAATGGGCGGTTTGAAAACTCTTTTCGCGGTCCTCACTATTGCCGCACCCCTATGCGGCCCTGTCCGGGCCGACGAAGACCTGTTGCGGACTCTTGCCACCTGCACCGGCCGACTTTCGGCAGAGATGGAACACCACTGGCTGATGGGCGACCGCCGCGCCGACCAGACAGAGGCACAGCGCGACGCGCTGGCTGATGTTCTGGAGGCAATGGCGCCACCCGAGTTCGGAAGAACTCTGCTGGCCTGGCGGGTCGAGGCGAAAATGGCGCAGGTATCGCTCCTGTCGCGCGCCACGTTCAATTCCGACGACGCAGACGCCGAATGGGCACGGCGTCAGGCGGAAACCCTGATCTCTCACTGCGTCGCGCTGGTTTTGAGCTGACACTTTTCCCTTCGTACAGGCTTGTCCGGACGCTGCGGAACCTTGTCGGGCGCTCGATTGAGTGATTTACGGGGTTCCATGAGCAATCCGAAGGATAACCCGGCCGACCCGTTCAAGAAGGCCCTTGCCGAGGCGGCCAAGACGCTGGCCGACGACCCGGATCTTTCGGTGACCTTTTCCGTCGATCCGCCGGGCATGTCCAAGGACACCATCCGCCTGCCGCAGGTGAGCCGTCGGATGACGCGTGACGAGGTCATGCTTGCCCGCGGGACGGCCGACAGCTTCGCGCTCCGTCACAAGCACCACAACGCCAGGACCTTCGACCGCTATGCGCCTCAGGGTCAGATGGCGCGCGACATCTACGAGGCGATGGAATGGGCGCGTTGCGAGGCCGTGGGGGCCCGCGCCATGCCCGGCACCGCTTCGAACATCGACCAGAAAATCGCGCACGAGGCCGAACGCCGTGGGTATGCCCAGATCCGCGAAGCCTCCGAGGCTCCGCTGGCGGTGGCGGCCGGATACCTGGTGCGGCACCTCGCCAGTGACCGCCCGCTTCCGCCGGGCGCGGATAACGTCATGCAGCTTTGGCGCGGCTTCATCGAGGAACAGGCCGCAGGCACGCTGAAAGGCATGGAGGAGGCCTTGAGCGATCAGGCCGATTTTGCCCGTTTCACGCGAAAGATGATCACCGACCTTGGATACGGCGACCAGATCGGTGACGACCCGGATCAGGACGATCAGGACGAGGACGATCAGGCCTCGGAAGACGACCAGGCCGACGACATCGAGAACCAGGACAAGCAGCAGGAAGAAGGCGACAACGAAGACGCTTCGGAATCGTCTGCCGAGCAGAGCCAGGAGGCGCAGGACGACGCCAGCCAGGCCCAGTTGTCGATGGACGACATGTCCGACATGGAGATGGGCGACGAGGCGGAACTGCCTGACGGCGAGGCCGAGATGGAACCGCCTCCGCCCCAGCCCTTCAGTGACGCCGACCCGAACTACACGGTTTACACCGCTGCCTTCGACGAAGAGATCAAGGCCGAGGATCTGGCCGAACCGGCAGAGCTGGAACGGTTGCGCGCCTATCTCGATCAGCAGCTCGACCCCCTGAAAGGCGCGGTCAGCCGGCTGGCGAACAAACTCCAGCGCCGTCTTCAGGCGCAGCAGAACCGCAGCTGGGAATTCGACCTCGACGAAGGCATCCTGGATGCCGCACGCCTGGCCAGGATCATCGCGAACCCGACCGTGCCGCTGGCCTACAAGCAGGAGAAGGACACCGACTTCCGCGATACGGTCGTGACCCTTCTTCTGGACAATTCAGGCTCCATGCGCGGTCGTCCGATCTCGATCGCGGCAATCTGCGCCGACGTGCTGGCGCGAACGCTCGAGCGGTGTAACGTAAAGGTCGAGATCCTGGGCTTTACCACCCGCGCATGGAAGGGCGGTCAATCCCGCGAGAAATGGCTGCACGACCACCGCCCGCAGCTTCCGGGCCGCCTGAACGACCTGCGCCACATCGTCTACAAGAGCGCCGACGCGCCCTGGCGGCGCGCGCGGCCCAATCTAGGGCTGATGATGAAAGAGGGTCTGCTGAAGGAAAACATCGACGGCGAGGCGCTGGAATGGGCCTATCGCCGGATGATGGCGCGCCGCGAGGCACGCCGCGTTCTGATGGTGATCTCGGACGGAGCCCCGGTGGACGATTCGACACTTTCGGTGAACCCGGCCAATTTCCTTGAAAAGCACCTGCGTGACGTCATCTCGATGATCGAGCGCAAGAAGCAGGTCGAGCTTCTGGCCATCGGCATCGGTCACGATGTGACGCGGTACTACGACCGCGCCGTGACGATCACCGACGTCGATCAACTCGCGGGGGCGATGACCGAACAACTGGCTGCCCTTTTCGATGCCGACCCGAAGAAGCGCAAGCGGACCCGGAAATTCCGGAAGGCCGGCTGACCGTCCTTGCGGGCTCCGTCAAAACCGGGTCCAATCGCGTTCGATCTCAAACCGGGGCGCGCACATGTTCCAGACCTTCACCGCCGCCACGTCGCCCGAACAGGGTCCGCCGCGCCTGGCAGCGTTGCGCGCAGAAATGGCCCGTGAAGGGCTGGATGCCTACATCGTGCCCCGTGCGGATGCGCACCAGGGCGAATATGTCGCCCCCTGCGACGAGCGGTTGTCCTGGCTCACGGGTTTCACCGGATCTGCGGGGTTTGCCGTCGTCACGGCCCAGGACGCAGGCGTTTTCATCGACGGCCGCTACCGCTTGCAGGTTCGCGGCCAGGTGGCCGAGCAGTTTACTCCGGTGAACTGGCCCGCGACCCGGCCCGGTGTCTGGCTGAAAGAGCGGCTGTCCGAGGGGCAAACGGTCGGCTTCGATCCATGGCTTCACACAGCCGACGAGGTCGAGAAGCTGGGCCGTGATATCGGCGACAGTCTGAGGCTTCGCCCATCCCCGAACCTGATCGACCGGATCTGGACCGACCGCCCCGCCCGTCCGGGCGCGCCCGCGATGCCGCATCCGCTTGCGTACGCCGGCGAGACATCGGGCGACAAACGCGCGCGGCTGGCCGAAGTCCTGGAAACGGCAGGTCAGCGCGCGGCGATCCTGACCCTGCCCGACAGCATCTGCTGGCTGTTGAACATTCGCGGCAACGACGTGGCCCGCAATCCTGTCGTTCAGGCCTATGCGGTCCTCTATGACGATGGCCGTGTCTCGCTCTTCGGCATGCTATCGAAGTTCGGGGCTCTTGAGCCCGACCCTTCTGTCGACATCCTGCCGGCGGAAGCCTTCGAACGAGAACTCGCGGCGCTGCAAGGACCGGTCCGTATTGACCGGACCACGGCACCCCTCGCGGTTTCGGATATCCTGGAAGCGGCGGGCGTCGAGGTGGTCTGGGGCGAAGATCCCTGCATCTTGCCCAAGGCAAGGAAGAACGCCGCCGAGCTTCAGGGCATGCGCGATGCGCACCTGAGGGACGGGGCGGCGATAGTACGGTTCCTCGCCTGGCTGGACGAGAACGCCGCGACAGGCGGACTGACCGAAATCGACGCGGTAAAGGCGCTCGAGGGCTACCGGCGCGCAACGAACGCGCTGCGGGAAATCTCGTTCGAGACAATCTCGGGTGCGGGACCGAACGGGGCCATCGTGCATTACCGCGTGACCGAAGGCACCAACCGGCCCTTGAACCCCGGTGAATTGTACCTGGTCGATTCAGGCGGCCAGTACCCCGACGGGACAACCGACATCACGCGGACCATCGTGGTCGGCGGGCCGGACGAGATCCAGAAAGACTGCTTCACCCGCGTCCTGCAGGGCATGATCGCGATCTCGACGGCGCGCTTTCCGCGCGGCATCGCAGGCCGCGATCTCGACTCCCTCGCACGCGCGCCGCTTTGGCGGGCCGGATTGGATTACGATCACGGCACAGGACATGGCGTCGGTGCCTTTCTGTCGGTGCATGAGGGGCCTCAGCGCATCAGCCGTATCTCGGAAGTGCCACTGGAAGAGGGCATGATCCTGTCGAACGAGCCGGGATACTATCGCGAGGGCGCGTTCGGCATCCGGATCGAGAACCTGATAGTGGTCCGGTCCGCGCCGGAGCTTGGCGACAACCGCGACCAGCTT
>CAZRNL010000264.1:0-1273 GCA_964601395.1 uncultured Silicimonas sp.
TGAACCCCTGCCATGTCCACCTGCGCCACATCGCGGCCCGACCGGATAGCCAGTGCCGCGGCGACGCCCGCGCCCTGCCCAGCGACGGCGCAGCAGGCCATGTTGCGTGTTGCCGCATGGGCGATCCGGTCGCCGCCAATGGCGCGGCCTGCGACCAGCAGACCCTTGACCTTGCCGGGCAGCATCGCCCTGTAGGGGATCTGCATGTAGCGACCTGTGGTCGGGATGATTAGAACACCATAGCCGTCGATGAACTCGGGGAATATGCCGATGGAATCCTCGAACCGGCCCTGCTGGCGCACGTCGGTTTCGGTGATGTTGTAGGCCGCATCGATCTTGCGCGTGTCGCGGATGCCGATGGTCATGCCAAAGTTGCGCAGACGCACGCCACCGCAGCCCGGCATGAACCGGCGCAGTGCATCGATGGCCAGCATGGCCTGTTTACGCCCCTCGATTTCGCCCCGCGTCAGACTGTCGGGGTCGGTCCCGTCCACCCCCGCCAGATGCACGAGGTTCATGTAGGTCAGTTCGCCCGTGTCATGCATGGCGCCCCAGGTACCTGCGATTGTGTTCAGATGCGGCGGGATCACGCCCTCTTCGATAGCCTTGGCAAAGGGTTTCTTGAGGAAGGGCGAGAACATGTCGTCCTCTTTCCCATCGGTTTCCACCGTCCATTCGCCGGTGGACCAGTCCTTGTAGGTTTGCGGATCGCGGTGCACCTCGGCCATGAAGGCGGCCTTGTCGACCCCGGCCAGGTGGAACATGACGCTGGCGGCCTGCATGTGTTCGGCGGGCGTCTTGTGGGTGGGGGCACCGGCCCGGTGCGCAACGTCGGCGTCACCCGTCGCGTCGATCACGACGCGGGCGAGGATCGCTTCGCGTCCGGCCTTCGACTCGACGATGATCCCGGCGATGCGGTCGCCCTCCATCACCGAGGCCACGAACTGCCGATGCAACATGGGGTGAATGCCCGCCTCGGCCACCAGCTGGTCAGCCACCAGCTTGAAGCCCTCGCTGTCGATCTCGTAGCTCAGAGACTGGCTTTCGGGCACGGCGGCGCCCATGTCGCGCGCGCGGTCCTCGAATTCGCGTCCGACACCGCCAGCCTCGACAGTGGCCTCGTGGCGGTACCAGGCAAAACCCTCGACCCCCACAACGGTGATGTTGCCGCCGAAGCATCCAAACCTCTCTACCAGACAGACCTGGACCCCGGCCCGCGCCGCCGCAAGAGCTGCGGCAAGCCCCCCGGGGCCGGATCCGACCACAAGCACGT
>CAZRNL010000264.1:1283-4697 GCA_964601395.1 uncultured Silicimonas sp.
CGTCCGTATTGTGTATGACCGGCGTCTGCCGGGCGGGTTCGGTGATGACAGTCATGTTGCCCTCAAAGGAATGGCAATTCACATAGGGTACCTTCGACGGCTCCGGCCGCGCGCCTTACGACGACCCGGTCACCGGGTTTTGCAGAGGTCGCTACAAGCGCGAACCCGATGTTTTTCTTCATGCGGTAGGACCAGACACAGGTGGTCATGTCGCCAATGCGCGTGCCATCCTTGTCGATGTCGTTCCAGGTGAATTCGGCCTTGACCGGTTCCGAATTGTCCAGGACGACACCCAACTGATGCCGTTTCGGCCCCTCGGCCGCGATGCGGCGCAAGGCCTCGATCCCGATCGTGTCGTCAGGCACATGAAGATCGACATACTTGCCCATCCGAACCTCGAACGGATTGGTCTGTCCATCCGAGTCGCCACCATACGAGACCAACCCGCTTTCGACACGTTCGCACCAGTTGGGGTTGCCCGGCCCGATGCCGTGCGGCTGTCCAGCTTCCTTCACGATGTTCCAGAGTGCAGTGCCCTTGGTGCCATCCATCAGGTAGATTTCGAAACCGCCCTGCTTGGACCAGCCGGACCGGGCCACGGCTACGGGGATTCCATCGATCTCTGTCTCGCGGAACCAAAAGTATTTCAGGTCGCGAACCCAGTCGCCGAAAATCGAGGCAACAACGGTTTCCGCCTTCGGTCCCTGCACAGCAAGAGGCGACACGTCCGGTTCGCTGACCTCAACATTCAGACCGCGCTCGCGCGCGATGGCTTCGGCCCAGAACCAGATGTTGCTGTCGGCGATGGACAGCCAATAGCGGTCCTCGTCCAGTTTCAGCAGGATGGGGTCATTGATCAACACGCCGTGGTGATTGCACAGCGGGACATATTTGCCCTGCCCGATCTTGCATTTCGTAAGGTCGCGCGGTGCTAGAATCTGCGCCAGTCGGCCGGCATCCGGCCCCTTGAGCTGCACCTGGCGCTCGACCGCCACGTCCCACATCGAGACACCGTTGATGATGCGCCAATACTCCTCTTCTGGGTAGCCGTAAGAGGTGGGCATCAGCATGTGATTGTATGTTGTCATGGCGCAGACGCCGTCAGCTAGCGTCGCCTCGTAGAAGGGGGAAGGACGCAGACGTGTGGAAGGCGAGATTGAGAACATGTTTGCCCCGGTTGTTTGATCAGAAAAAATGTACCGCCGGGCCTGTTTCGCTCGGCGGCGATGGGTCCGTAGGATTTCCGGGCCAGTCTGAAGACTAGTGAACTGGACGCAGGACCTCGCACCTACCGGTGTGCGTCAAAGAACCGAACAATCAGGGGCCACGTCCTTTCGAGCTCGTATTCATGGGTCGTGTCGACCCGGCAGTCCATGACGTTCGGCAGGCCCTCGGATCCGCAATAGCTGCGGCACTCGACCCCTTCGATGCCCACATCGACAGCGGCGGCGGGCTCGGAGATGGAGCAGTTGGCGGCTTTGGACCACACACGAGTGATCGCTGTCGCCCCGGTGTAGTAGAAGAAGTCACCATCTGTCGTTGTGGTAAAGGAGGGATCCTCCCATTCGCCCGGCGGCACCGTCGGGTCATCCTTACCCGTGATCAGCATGACCGGCATGTCAGCTACCACGGGGCCGTCAAGATGGCCGCGATGGGGCAGTCCGATCAGGGGCGCAATGGCCGTGATGCGCGAAGCGATGGCCGGGTTCTGTCCTAGCTCCCACGAGAACATGCCACCATTCGAGCCGCCCATCGCGTAGATGCGATCGGAATCGGCACAGAACCGGGCGCCAACCTCGTCGATCAGATTGCCGACAAATGCGACGTCGTCGGTCTGGCATTGGGTCCACGAGCAGGTGTTCTGCGCGACTCCGGTTCCCAGGGGCCCGCAAGAGGCATAATGGTAATCGCCTGTCGCCGCGTCGTCGCAGATCTTGCCGCTGTCACCATCCAGCCCGGTGGCGGATCCCCGGAAGGTCCAGGAGTTGTAGTTGTCGTCGCCACCCTCGGACCCGACGCCGCGTGGGGCTACGAGGATATAGCCTTCGGCGCTGGCGGTTTCGGTCACGACCGCGTCGCCCAGAATGCTGTTTTCGTCCCCGCCCCAGCCGTGGAAAACCAGTATCACCGGCAACGGGGCGCTGCCGTCGTAGCCGTCCGGGACTTCGACCCGGAAGGTCCGGGTCAAGGCGCCGTCGGCCATCTGATAGACGCCCGACGGCAGGGCCACGGAGCCGCAGCCGGGGCTTGCCGTCTGGGCCCCGAGCGGGGCGGAGACAAGGGCAAGACCAGCGGCAAGCGTTGCCGTCATGGCGGGACGCACAAGGCATTGCCCGAAGTCGAATAGTGCATGCATGGTCCTGTCTCCTTTCGCAGGGGGCTGGTGCTTTGTGCCTCAGGCGAGCCAGACGTTGCGCAGCGTCTGCCCGAAACCACCCATCGCACCGACCGAGTGCGGCGTGTAACCCATGACGTTCCTCGCCGTCGCCTCAAGCTGGTTCTGGAACACAGGGTTCACGAAGCCGCCGTCGTCGTTCATCATGTGCAGCATGTCGCAGTACATCTGCGCGCGCGTCGCCTCGTCGAGTTCGGCGCGGGCGGCAAGGATCATGGCGTCGAACGCATCCGAGCCCCACATGGTTTCGTTCCAGCTACCGCCGTTCATGTGTGCGATGGTCAGGAAAGCATCGACGGTCGGACGCGCCTGCCAACCCGACATCGTCATCGGCTTCTGCATCCAGATGTTCGACCAGAAGCCATCAGATGGGGTCTTGATGACGTTGATATCGGCCGCGCCCTTTGCGGATTGCTGGAAGGTCAGCGCAATATCGTTGGCCGAGCTGCCAGCGGTTTCAGAGGTGTAGAGGTCGATTGCGTTGACGCCCGCCTTGTCGAAGTAGAACTTCGCCTTGTCGAGATCATATTCGGCAGGCTTCACATCCTCGCACCAGTATTTGTAGGTCGGCCCGATCGGCGTGTCGGCCGAGATCGTTCCAATGCCCTTGAACACCTGCTGAAGCACCAGCTCGCGGTCCAGCGCATGCTTGATGCCCTTGCGGAAGTTCGGGTCATTGGTCGGCGCGCGATCCACCATCATTACCATGTTGGTGAAGGCACCGGTGGGCGTGTTGTGGAGCGTCACGGCATCGTTGCTCGCCAACTGCTCAACCGCGAAGGCGGGCACGTCGCGGATGGCGTCCACGTCACCGGCCAGCAATGTGCTGAGCGTGGCGTTGGCATCGGGTACCGGGATGAAGTCGATGCCGTCGAGATAGGGCTTGCCGTCTTCGTAGTAGTTTTCGAACCGCTCGAGAACCACACGTTCGCCGGGGATGAATTCCATCACCTTGAACGGGCCCGAACCGATGGCCCTTGCGAAATCGGTATGGCCGGCCGGATGGATGGCAAGATGGT
>CAZRNL010000265.1:0-4696 GCA_964601395.1 uncultured Silicimonas sp.
AGGCCTGCAAGGACCGGCTGGGCCGGTTGCGCGTGGCGGCGGCGACGACCGTGGGAGATGCCGGGTTCGAGCGGTCCGAGGCTTTGGTCGACGCTGGCGTGGACATCATCGTTATCGACACCGCGCACGGGCATTCCGAGGGGGTGGCGCGAGCCGTCGAGCGGGCCAAGAAGCTGTCGAACGAAGTTCAGATCATGGCCGGAAACGTTGCGACCGGCGAGGCAACACGCGCCCTGATCGATGCAGGCGCGGATGCCGTCAAGGTCGGGATCGGACCGGGCTCGATCTGCACGACGCGGATGGTGGCGGGTGTCGGAGTGCCACAACTTACCGCAATCTTGGACTGCGCCGAAGCTGCAGGCGACATTCCGGTCATCGCGGATGGCGGGATCAAGTACTCGGGAGACTTCGCAAAGGCCATCGCGGCGGGTGCATCCTGCGCAATGGTCGGATCCATGATCGCCGGCACGGATGAAAGCCCGGGCGAGGTCATTCTCTATCAGGGGCGAAGTTTCAAAGCCTATCGTGGCATGGGCTCACTGGGAGCCATGGCGCGCGGTTCGGCGGATCGTTACTTCCAGAAGGATGCAGCCAGCGACAAACTCGTACCCGAGGGAATCGAGGGCCAGGTGCCGTACAAAGGATCCGCTTCGGCTGTGATCCACCAGTTGATCGGTGGCCTTCGGGCAGCCATGGGCTACACAGGTTGCGAAACGGTCGAAAATATGCGAAAAGACTGTAAATTCGTGCGGATAACCGGGGCCGGACTGAAGGAAAGTCACGTCCACGATGTTCAAATAACGCGCGAAAGCCCCAACTACCGATTCGGTTGAGGGGCAGAGGTACGTTGAGCAGTCGTCCCGGTTGGGGCGGGTATTGTGTGAGTAAAGTGGTGGGGGGCCATGGCTGATCGCGCATTGCGTCCCGACGATCGCTTGGAATCGATCGTCGAGCTGGACAAGGACGAACGCTGGCAGGCACGGCTTGCCGAGGCGCGCGTGCGGCGGGAAATTGCGCTTCGCGAAAAGGCCAACGGCGACGGCGCTCCGAAACCGCGGCGTAAGCCGTGGGAAGAAGATGGCGCGAGCGAAGTGGAGTTCGTCAAGCCGATCGAATCCATTCTCGAGGAATCTGACGACGACAAGATCGATTTCTATGACCGGGTGAAAACCCTCCGAGAAACGACTGAACGGCGTGGTGACAACAGCCCACCTCCGGGATGGGTGGATTTCGGTCACACTCCTTCCGACATCGCGCCCGAGAAGCCTGTCGCGCGCACTTCCGTTGCCGAGCGCTACATTTCCGACCTGTCTCCTGATTTCGAGCCAGTGAAACCTTATGTTCCGGTGGTTCGGGAAAGCCGCGCGCCAAAACCGGCTCCTGTGGTTCGTTCCGATCCTGAACCCTCGGTGCAAAACGATGGGCCCGCATTCCTGAACAGTTCTCCGGCTACCTTCGAAACGCCTGTTGCGCCCAAACGGGTGCGGCGGCGTGGCGTTCCGCTTGGGCTACTGGCCGGTGTCTGCGTTCTGGCGGTTTTGCCTTTCACGACCGAAGTGCGACCCCTCGAGAAAGGACCTTCGGCCGGAAACGCATCGACGTTCGGGCTTCAGCCTGCTTTGGGGATCACTTCGCCGATGAACGAGGTTCCCCGGACAACTATTCCCGGAGAATGGGCGAAGGTCGCCACGGATCGCCCCGTCGCACCGCCGGCGTTCTTGCTGGACGGGTCAGTCGCGCGTGCCAGCCCGGTTGCCCCGATGGGCGATGCACCTCCGAGCGAGGCCGCATTTGGTCCTCTGGACTGGAGCCACTTGGGTCCGACAGTCGAATCCGTATCAGTTGACGCGATCGCCACTCCCTGGCCCGACACCCTGCCGGGAGCCCCGGAGGCGGTGCCGGGTCCGGACGAACAGGCGGCGGCCGTCGCTACTTATCCCGAGCCGCTCAGCGATTTGCGGGTGACGATCCTGGTACCGTCCACCGGAAACGTGGAGTTTGCTAACGAGATCGCCCAGGATGTTCAGAACCGGGGGCATGAACTGGCCGCCATCACTCCAGTGAACATCAAGATTTCCGAGAGAAACGTTCGTTTTTACCATGCCGGAGACCGCGGTGAGGCGGAACGGCTGGCCGATGCCTACGGAGCCCGATTGCGGGATTTCACGTCCTTCCGACCTACTCCGGCAGATGGCACACTGGAAATATGGTTGGTCGGTGAACGGATTGCGCGTTCTGTCGCAACCCGCCCTGTCCGTCAGGTAAGGCCCGAGCCGGTGGCCCCGGCGGCTCCGTCGCCGCGCGTGATCATAGTCCAGCGGTCACCCTCTTTCCTGGACAGGCTGGCGGGTGCGTTGGGTGGCGGACACGTGGAAGGTGCCGGGCCGGTCACTTCGGGTGGTGGCTCGAAACTCGTGGTAAGCGACCCTGTCACAACAGACCCTCCGGCCCCGGAAGAACCAATCACAGACGGTGGCGTGACGGAACCAGACGATCCCGGTACTGGGACGGACGAGACGACAGGCGAGACCGGCTCCGGAAGCACGGATGGTACGGAAGAACCGTCGGACGACACAGGTGGTTCTGAACCCGGCGGCACCTGACGTCTCCGAGTCGCAACGGAACCCGTTGTGCGACACTACGATCCCGCTCAAAGGTGCTTGGATGTTATCTCGATCCAGAAAGTCTGACCTTTGACACCTGCAGCCCGGGTCGCCGCAGCATCCGGTATTCTCGACCAGGTCCTTGAAGGCCAGTCGGCCGAACAGAGCCTCACGAACTGGGCGCGCCAAAGCCGGTTTGCCGGGTCCGGGGACCGCGCCGCGGTGCGCGATCTTGTTTTCGACGCCCTCCGGAGGCAGCGCTCACTGGCGTGGGTCGGTGGATGTCTGTCGGGCCGAGGGTTGATGATCGGTCGGATAAGGTACGACGGCGAAGCTCTGTCGAACATATTCACGGGCGAAGGACATGCGCCCGCAGCACTGTCCGCAGAGGAAGAAGTGCCGACGCCATCGCTGGAGGGAGCCCCCGACCCGGTGCGTCTCGACTGTCCGGATTGGTTTTGGCCCGAGATCGAAGGCAGTCTTGGTGAAGACACTGAGCGCATTCTGACCTGCCTGCAGGGTCGTGCCCCGGTTCATTTGAGAGTGAACACGTCCCGCACAAGTGTTGACGGTGCGATCCGAAGTCTCGGTCAGGACGACATCGCTGTCGAGACGGTGCCCCTCAGTCCCACGGCGCTGCTCGTCACCGAGAATCCAAGGCGGGTCCACTCTTCGGCGGCCTACCTCGAGGGGTTGGTCGAGTTGCAGGATGCCGCGTCGCAGGCAGTGGTGGATGTGTTGCTACCCTTCGCCAAGGGGGCGACTGTTCTTGACTATTGTGCGGGCGGCGGCGGCAAGGCGCTGCATCTGGCAGCGGGCGGCGCGGCCCGCGTGGTCGCTCATGACGCCGATCCCCGACGGATGCGAGACATTCCGGCGCGCGCCAAGCGGGCAGGTCTTCGGGTCGAGATCTCCGAGGCGGCTCATGGCGAGTTCGATTGCGTACTGATCGATGTTCCTTGTTCCGGTAGCGGGGCATGGCGCAGACAACCCGAAGCCAAATGGCGTCTGACGCCCGAACGCCTGGCCAATCTGAACGCCACTCAGGACGCCATTCTGGAAACCGCGAAAAAGCACGTCGCACCGGGTGGCATCTTGGCATATGCGACATGCTCGCTGCTGAGTGTCGAGAACGACGTGCGTGTCGACACATTTCTTTCGCAGAACGCAGACTGGAGCGAAGTGGTTCGGCGCCATTTCACGCCGTTGGACGGCGGCGACGGTTTCTTTGTAGCTGCGCTGCAAAAAGAACGGTGAATCCACACTAAATCCTGTCCGCGTTTAGATTTCGTTAACCATATCGCTCCACGGTCGGGAATGACGGTATCGGAACTGCGGGGTGTGTCGCTTGGAAGATCGCGAGGGCAGGGTCACCGCCTTTCCTTTGGCGAAAGACATTTCAGACCGGTTTTTTCTCTTTCTGGCTTGTTCCGGGGTCATGGTACTCGCCAGCCTTGGCGTGCCGCTGCCCGGGGCCGACAAGGTCTTTCTCGGGGCAGGGGCCGGGCTTCTGTCGTTGGCATTGGTGGCACTTGTGCTTCAAGTCGCCGACAAGGTGGGAGTCCTTCGCGAACGACGGCGGGGGCGGCGCCTTGTGCGGGCCGAGAATAGTCCTGCCGTGCTGAGCGATGCCAGCGGTCGAATTGCGTTCCTGAATGCGCAGGCCGGAAGATTTCCAGGTGCGCATTCCGGTCGACCTATCCAGGAACTGGTGTCCCAGTCCTTCGGTTTCGGCGCATCGGTGGTCGAGCGGCTGAGCGTTCAGGCGCGACAATCCGGGGTGGCGACCGAGACGATCGCCATTCGCGGAGAAACTGTCCGCATCGGTGTCCGCCATTTGGCGTCTGGGTATCTGCTTTGGACAATTGAGCAACGCTCTGCTCCCGGAACGCACTGCGATTCCGGCGATCTTGTGGCCATTCTGTCTGTCGACCCTGATGGCCGTATCCTGTCGCTGAATCGCCTGGCACGGGACCTTCTGCGTGGCTCTCCCGAGTCGCTCGAGGCCGCGCTTGGCCCCGACCCTTTCCTTTCAGGGAAGATGAGGGAAATTCGTTGCGCGGGTGAAACGCTGGCGGTCTCGGTCATAGAGA
>CAZRNL010000266.1:0-4680 GCA_964601395.1 uncultured Silicimonas sp.
TCGCCGTTCCGGATCGACGTGAACGCCAATCCCTGGGGCAAGACGATCCGTGAGACTGGCGCATGGATCGAACGGCTGGCAGAGTTGTGCCCGGATCACGAGTTCGCCTTCGATGCCCACGCCAAGCTGTTCGAACCCTGGCAGGCCGTCGATCTGGGCAATGCACTGAAGCCGATCGCGCCGCTTTTCTACGAAGAGCCGATCCGCCCCGAGAACGTAGAAGCCTGGGGACCGTTGAAGGCGGGGCTGAACGTGCCGCTGGCGACGGGCGAATCGCTTTACTCGCGCTTCGAGTTCCTGCGCCTGCTTCAGTGCGGCGGGGCCGACATCATCCAGCCTGATATCTGTGTCGTGGGCGGGCTTCTGGAGATGCGCAAGATCGCCGCCATTGCCGAGGCCTTCTACGTGACTGTCGCACCTCACAACCCGATGGGGCCGTTGGCAACTGCCGTCAATGTCCACTTCTCGGCCGCCTGCGCGAACTTCAAGATCCTGGAATACCGGTTGCCCATGGGGGCGGCCTACCATTCCGACGGCATGAAAGCGGATGATGATCGCGCTGCCTATGTCGTCGATCCCTACCTGCCGAAGGACGGCTATCTGGAGTTGCGCCCGGATCGTCCGGGCTGGGGCGTGGAGATCGACGAGGAGTACCTGAAGACCGACCGCTATGTTCACTGGGAGCGGAAGGTCCCGATCCGGCCCGATGGGTCGACCTGGTATCCCTGATGCCGCTTGCCGCCGACGAATTGAGGCACGGCCTGCTGTACCTCCTGCCGGATTTCATGCCGGGACGCGTGGCGGAGGCCTCGTTCCTGCGCCAGGCTCCGGCACCGGAGGGGGCCGTCGTCGAGGAGGTGGTGCTTGCGCGCGATCCGCCCATTCCGGGAACCTTCGTGCGGCCTGCGGGACCGGGGCGCTACCCTGCGGTGTTGTATTGTCATGCCCACGGCGGCGACTACAGGCTCGGGCGGCGCGAACTGCTGACCGGCAGCCGGTTCCTGCAGGAGCCGGGCTACGGCGTCGCGCTGGCGTCCGCCGGGTTGGCCAGCTTCTGCATCGACATGACCGGCTTTGGAGACAGGCAGCGTGAAGGCACTGAAAGCGGCAGCGCAAAGTCGCTGGCCTGGTGGGGCAAGAGCTTGTTCGCGGTGATGCTGGACGATCTTTCGGCGGCGCTGGGCTATCTCGCTGCGCGTCCGGATGTGGACGCGCGCCGCATTTTCACGTTGGGATTGTCCATGGGTGCGGCTCACGCCTGGTGGCTGGCAGCGCTGGACGACCGCGTGGCTGGAACGGCGCACATGTGCATGCTGGCCGACATCCTGCCCCTGATCGGCGAAGGCGTGCATGATCGCCATGGTCTTTACCTGACCGTGCCGGGACTTCTGACCTTGGCCGAGGCGGGCGACGTTGCGGGCCTGGTGGCGCCTCGTCCGCAGCTCGTCTGCCATGGAGGACTTGACCACCTGACCCCCGAGACAGCGCGTGTACCCGCTCTCGACCGGGTGTACTCGGCATATGATCGGGCAGGGGTGCCGGATCGCCTTGCAACAATGCTCGACCCCGAAGCCGGGCACGGCGAAAGCGCCGGGATGCGCGTCGCCATTCTGAATTTTCTCTCTTGGGCCGCCGGGCGACCCGTCGATCTGGCCACAGTATAAAGGATGAAACCATGATGAAGCGACTTCTGATTACCGGGGCGGCCGGCGGACTTGGATCGGTCTGCCGCGAGCGCCTGACCCACCTGGCCGAGACCATCCGGCTCTCCAGCCGGGGCGACATGGGGCAGGCGGCGCCGCACGAGGAAATCGTGCAGTGTGACCTCGGCGACAAGGCGGCCGTCGAGCGGCTTGTCGCGGGCTGCGACGGGATCGTCCACATGGGCGGCCAGGCCACCGAAGCCCCCTGGGAGACGATCCGTCAGGCCAATATCGACGGGATGTTCAATCTATACGAAGCCGCCAGAAAATCCGGTACGTCGCCGCGGATCGTGTTCGCCAGCTCGAACCACGCCATCGGTTACCACAAGCAGACAGAACGGCTGGATTCGAAGTCGCCCACGCGACCGGACGGGCTGTATGGCATCTCGAAGGTGTTCGGCGAGGCGCTGGCGTCGATGTACCACGACAAGTTCGGAATCGAGACGGCCTGCGTCCGCATCGGCTCATGTTTTCCCGAACCCAAGAACCACCGGATGCTGTCGACATGGATGAGCTATGACGACTTCGTTCTGCTGATCGAGCGCATCTTCAGCGTGCCGCGCCTTGGGTGCCCGATCATCTACGGCGCCTCCGGCAACGATGCCAGCTGGTGGGACAACCGGGACGTCGCCTACCTTGGCTGGCGACCGAAGGACAATGCCGAGGTGTTCCGCTCCAAGATCGACGCCGCGATGGAGAGACCGGCCATTGATGACGTGAACGCGGTCTTCCAGGGCGGAGGCTTTACCGCAGAGGGGATACACGAAGACTGACCGGCCGTGATGTCCGGTATGTCGTCAATTAGTATGATAAATTGTTGACGATATATAGGACGTAAATTAGAACCTATCTTACTTTTATGCGATGGAGATTGGCATGGACCCGCAAACCCTCAAAGCTGCCCTTGGCTCCGGCCTGTTGTCATTCCCTGTCACGCACTTCGATTCAGAGGGTCGGTTCGCTCCGGAAAGCTACCGCCGCCATGTCGAATGGTTGTCGGGCTTCGATGCGCCGGTGCTTTTCGCCGCTGGCGGCACCGGGGAATTCTTTTCGCTCTCTCCCGAGGAAGTGCCTCTGATCGTCGCCGCGGCGAAGGAAGCAGTGGGCAGCACGGCCATCGTCGCGGGATGCGGCTATGGCACCGAGATGGCCGTGTCGATCGCGCGCGCCGCGGAAGAGGCCGGGGCCGACGGCATCCTGCTTTTGCCGCACTACCTGATCGATGCGCCACAGGAGGGCCTTTTCGCGCATGTGCGCAAGGTCTGCAATTCGGTTGGGATCGGCGTGATGGTCTACAACCGCGACAATTGCATCCTTCAGCCAGACACGGTGGCCCGTCTCTGCGACGAATGCGACAACCTGATCGGGTTCAAGGACGGGTCGGGCGATATCGGTCTGGTCCGCCAGGTGACCGCCCGCATGGGCGACCGGTTGAGCTATCTTGGCGGGATGCCAACGGCGGAACTGTTTGCCGAAGCCTATCTGGGGGCAGGGTTCTCGACCTATTCCTCGGCCGTCTTCAACTTCGTCCCGGCGCTCGCGAACCGCTTCTACAAGGCGCTCAGGAGCGGCGACCGCGCGACCTGCGAAGAGATCCTGAAATCATTCTTCTATCCTTTCATGGACCTGAGAAGCCGCCAGAAAGGCTATGCCGTCTCGGCAATCAAGGCCGGTGTTCGGCTGCAAGGGTTCGATGCCGGGCCGGTGCGGGCGCCGCTGATCGACCTGACGGCGCAGGAAGAGGAAATACTTCAGACGCTTATCGACGCTCACCCGAACGCTTCGTCTCAGGCTGCGGCGTAAGCGGAGTTTCCGCGTTGGAGGGCGCCGAGGCGTCGCGCAGCAGGCGGCGATAGCGCGAAAGGCTGCCCTCGAGATGTTTTCGCATCGCGTCGCGTGCCCGTTCGGGTTCTCCCTCAAGAATACCGTCGACGATTGACTGGTGCTCTTCCGTGATTTTGGTAAGATAGCTTGCATTTACACGCTGGTCCGTACCTTCGGGCCGCAACGCCTGGCGCGGAATGACGTTCGCACCCAGAAGGCGAAGGAACTCGCCGAACCTCGGATTGTTCGAGGCGTCGGCAATCGCAAGGTGCAAGGCGAAGTCTTCCTGCGAAGTCGATATGCCCGCGCGCGCCGCCGCGATGAACGCGGTAAGATGCTCGACGATCTGTTCTTCCTGTGCGGGCGAACGGCGCACCGCGGCAAGGGCGGCGGCCTCGGATTCAAGGGCTGTCCGCAATTCCAGCAATTCGACCACCGACGACACGCGGGCGAAATCGACGTTCTGGAACGGAGCGACGTCGGCCGGCTTGGCCTCGAGAACGTAGACGCCCGAACCCTGACGCGGCTCGACAAGACCGTCGGCGCGCAAGGCGGCGATGGCCTCGCGGATGACGGTGCGGCTGACACCGAAGGTGTCGCTGAGCAGCGCCTCGCTTGGCAGCCGGTCGCCTGGAGTAAAGTCCCCGCGCGCGATGCGCGACCTGAGCGCCTCAGCGAGGTCGGTCACCATGTGACCGCGTCGTGATTTCATCTCGGTCACGTCAGGAGCCAGCCTTCAAATGATCGCATTCTGTCTGAGCACTATATAGATTTGTCACACAGATCTGTTCTGCGTCAAGCGGCATGACAGGCTCGGCCGCATGAGCATGCCGTGCGGAATGCTTCTTTGGAGGCCTGCGCGCGCGGAACGGGCACAGCGTCGGGCGCAGCGGGAAAGCGCGCGAGCGTCGTTACTCGGCCGCGAGGCGGCTTGGCATGTCGGACAGGTTCAGGCACAGTTCCTGCCAGTTCCGCTCGGCGCGGATCAGGTAATCGTCGCGGTACCAGGCATGGCAGTCCTCGCCCAGGCGGGACAGGCGCGCAGGGTCGGAAAGCATCGCCCCGATCCGCTCGGGCAAGTCCGAAAGGCGGCTTTCGGCGACGAAGTCCCGTCCCCCGGTCAGGTCTTGAAGGCCGTAGCTGGTTTCCGACA
>CAZRNL010000267.1:0-798 GCA_964601395.1 uncultured Silicimonas sp.
CCCCGCTGCCCGGCATGGTCCGGCTCTGGACCTGGGAGGCCTTCGCCCACGGCGCCGAGGCGGTCTGCTACTTCCGCTGGCGCCAGGCCCCTTTCGCACAGGAACAGCACCATGCGGGCCTACTCCGCCCCGACAGCCAGGCTGCGCCTGCACTCATGGAAGCTTCTGTGGTTGCAAATGAAATTGCTGACCTTGGGGAAGTAGAGGCACTCCAATCCCCTACCGCGCTGATCTTCGACTACGAATCCTCCTGGGTCTTCGAGACCCAGCCGCAGGGCCGGGATTTCACCTATTTCGGCCTTGTCCTCGACGCCTACCGCGCCCTCCGCCGCGCAGGGTTCTCGGTCGATATCCTGCCGCCCGATGCTCCGCTCGACGGCTACCGCCTGATCCTCGCTCCCGGCGTGGCGGTCATGCCGGATGTGCTGAAGAACCGTCTGGCCTCGAGCGCGGCAACCGTCATCGTCGGTCCCCGCTCCGGGGCAAAGACCACCGAGGGCGCGATCCCTGTGCCGCTCCCGCCCGCGCTGCCGGGCCTCGACGCAACCGTGGCGCTGGTCGAAAGCCTGCCCCCTGGCGTCGAGGAGCCGTTCGCCGACGGTCCAGGAGCCTTCATCCGCTGGGCCGAGCATGTCGAGGGCAGCGCCGAGGTGCTTGTGGCGACCGAGGCCGGACGGCCAGTTCTGATCGGCAGCGCCCACCTGCGCTACCTCGCGGGCTGGCCGGACCGCGCGGGCTGGGACAGGATCGTCGACCTCGCCGCCAGCGAAGCCGGGCTAGACGCGGTGGCGCTGCCGG
>CAZRNL010000267.1:808-4678 GCA_964601395.1 uncultured Silicimonas sp.
GACACGAGTACCCACCGCTTCGCTTTCAACTATGCCGCAACGACGATCGAATGGATGGGTCAGTCGATTCCGCCCGCTGGCGTCCATTGGTGGGCCAGGGAAAAGGGCTGAGACCGCGCTTGCCGGGATCAGACGTTGAAGAAGAATTGCTCGCCCGGAGTGCGCGCGAGGACGGTATCGGGAATGCAGTCCGGTCCCTCGTAGAACACTTCGTAGCCGAAATGCGGCGTCAAACGTGACAACTTCTCCATGCGGGACCCGGTGATCTCGGCGTGGAATGCCGCCTGTTCGGGATCGGCCAGCAGAGCCGCGATCCGATCTCGGTGCGATGCGACTGCCGCCTCATGTGCCTCGGCAACGCCCGGAAGCGCATGCAGCCGCGCCCTTGCCTCCGACACCGAAGCGTCCAGCCGATGCAGGCTCCGGTCGTGGACAAGATTGTGGTTCATCCGGAACCAGTAGGCCAGTCCCTGATCCGCATTCACGTGGTTGACCCGTCCCCTGTCCCGCTTGACCAGAAAGCTCTCGGCGGATCGCACGGCGTAGTGGTTGACCCCAGCGAGGTCATAGCCCCATGTGTCCGTGGTCATCCGCCACCCGCCGCGCCAATGCGGCGTCGGCAATGGCCTGCCAGCTCCGTCAACCCATTCGAGCGTCGCCGCACGCGCGGCGTCGAAGCGTTTGGGACGGTGAACGCCCAGCCGCCCGAATGTGCCGTCGTTGCGATAGAGCGTCTTGAAGGCCCAGGCCTGAAGCGGGCGGGGCGAGAACTCCGGTGCGCACAGCTCGAACTGCTGCACAACGGGCCGATCCTCGAACCGATGGATGTCAGCGTTGCCGAACAGCCGCCACGGCATCGAGATCGCCCCGGCTTCAGGCACTGCGGCGAACAGATCAGCCAGCCGGCCCTCGCCCGCGCGAATATTCAGGTACTCGTCCACGTCCAGCGTCAGAAGCCAGTCGGCGTCCCGCACCATCTCCTCGCTCTCGGCGGCACGGAAGGCGGCGTATTGCGGCACCTTGCCCGTCACCGAACAGGGATTGTCGCGGCGTGTCACGCCCGCATCCGCGAGAAGATCCAGAATGCGATCGGTCCCGTCCGTGCAGTCGTTGGTATAGACAAGGATGCGGTCCACGCCCAAGGCAAGGTTGTGGGCAATCCAGTCGAGAACAAAGGGCCCTTCGTTCTTCATCGCAGTGACGATCGCCACCCGCCGCTCGTCGGGCCGTTCCACCGCAGCCATCCGCAGATGAGCCGGGGCGACGGGCGCTCGACGGCCGAACGTCCGGAAGAGAAGGTCCGCCAACGCCTTGTCCTCGATCAGGTCGGCTTTTCGGACGATGCGCGCGACAGGTACGCCGGGAAGTGCCACGCCCCTTGCCCGCCGGAACGGAACCGCCCGGGCCTCGTCATGGGCCATGCCGATGATCCGTTGCGGATGCCAGACGGCTTCCTCAGGACAGATCCGCGGTGCAACGCACCAGCCGCCATGCCACCATTTCTCGACCGCCCGCACCATGACGTGATCTCCGTGCGGAGCGGGCTCGCCTTTTCGCAGCCGCCACGGGAAGATCTCGGTGCCCGTGAGGGCCACTGCCTCCGCATTCGCGGTCGCCGCCCGGTCGAAGACGGTACCACCGTCCTGCGGCAGGACGAGATCCGCGATCTCGAGGAACGCCACCGCTCGCGCATCGCGGCAAAAACCATGACGCAGCAGCTCCAGAAGCGCAAAGGCGACAAAATCACCGTCCCATTGCTCGGGGCCTGCCGGTCCCGTCGGGACGCCGCCCTCAACCAGCAGCACGTCGGTTTCGCCGGTCAGCGGCGCCAGCGCCTCGGCGAAATCCGGATCGCTTCCGGGCGGCGCGCAGTCGAAGATCAGCGCTGCATCGGCGCCGGCATATCGCCGGTGCCAGTCCAGCCAGTCGCCCGTCGCCGCCGCGGTCTCGCCGTGGCGAAGCGTCAGCAGGACATTGCGCCCCCGCAGCAGGTCGAGCTCGGCCGGAGCGGCCATGTCCGCGACCGGGCCGTCCCGTACAATCGCCAGCAAAGCACCCCGCGCATGGACCAGCCGAACCAGTTCCTCGCCCGGTATCGCCTCGACCTCGGATGCACTGACCTCGGGCCGGAACCCCAGCAGCGCACCATCCCGGCGCCTGACCGCTCCGAGCGCGGTCAGGTCACCCAGGACCGGCGTGGCCAGGCGGCGCCGGACAACCGGCATCAGATCACCTCGACCTGGTCCGCGCCCGCGATCTCGATTATCTCGGCCATGTCTTCGTCGAACCTTTGTGCCAGCAGCGCGCGCGTCACCCTGTCGATCCCCAACCGTTCGTCACACATCGCCTCGTCGGCCCGCAAGGCGAAGGACGCGTAGAGATCCGCCGCGACTTCGTCGGTCAGCTGGCTGTCTGGATCCATCCTGTCCAGGACTGCCTGACCGGTGACATCCAGCGCCTCGCGCAGGAAATGGATGGGTCTTACAACCCCTGCTCCCGGACCGAGCAGGCGATCAACCAGAGGCCCCTGCCCCAATGCCATGCCGCGCGGCGTCAGCACCAGTATCTCGGCCTTCGGCAGCGACGCACGGAGGTCGGCCACGATGTCGACCCAACTGAGTTCGTAGAGGACATCCCACGACGTTTCGCGGACCGCTTTCTCCAACACCTCCGAGCCCGCCGCCAGAAAGAAATCCGGCAGCTGGTCCGGTGTCACGATCACCCGCAGCCGGGAATAGCCCACGACCTCGGAAAGCGCGTCAAGTTGCGCGGGCGCGTCGGGGAAAAGCTGGAACCTTGGCAGTCCTTTGTGGGTCATCGGAAAGATGTTCAGCGCCGCGTAGAAGGCGGGAACCTGATCCAGGAAGGCCGCGAAGCCCGCGTTGCGCTCGGCGAGCGGGCGCTTGCGGTCCAAAAGTCCTCGCAGGGCGGGCGAGGCGATGCGAGTAGGCTGAGCCAATAGCCCGGCCTTGATGAGACCAGGCCGATTGTTGCGAATGGCAAGATTCAGCGCCAGGCCGGCTTGCGTTTGCGGCCCGAGGAACAGGGTGAGGTTCGGGAAGGGCGTGCCCATCAGCTCCGGAATACGCTATCGAACTCGGTCCGCGCGGCTTCCAGATCGTCGATCCGCCCTATGTCCCGCCAGTAGTCGCGCAAGGGATAGACGGCCACCTTGCGGTTCGTTTCGGTAATTTTCGTCAGCAGGCTGGGCATGTCCATCGGCTTGCCCACGGGAATGAGGTCCAGCGCCTCGGGCGACAACACGTAGATGCCGCCATTGACGAAATACCGCTCTATCGGCTTTTCCTCTATGCCGGTCATCAGACCGTTCTCGGCCCGCACTACTCCATAGGGAATCTGGTGCTCGTACTCGCGCACCACCATCGTGCCGGTCGCCGCCTTGTCGCGATGAAAGGCCAGCAACTCGCTGAACTGAAGCGCGACCAACAGGTCACCGTTCATCACGATGAACGGTCCCTCGGGTGGTGTTTCCAGAAGCGAAAGTGCACCAGCCGTACCCATGGCGCGGTCTTCCTGGACGTAGTTGATCTCGACTCCGAAAGCGTGGCCATCGCCGAAATGTTCTTCGATCATCTCGCGCCGGTAATTGACCGAGATCGAGATGCGCCAGAACCCCTGCTCGGCAAAGACGCCGATGATCTGCTCAAGAAGCGGTCGCCCGCCCACCGTCAGCATCGGCTTGGGGACGGTCTCGGTCAGCGGCCGAAGGCGCGTTCCCAGGCCGCCGGCCATCAGCACGACTCGGGTGTCCTTGGGCGTTACTCCGAACAGGTCCTCGACGAGCGCCAAGTCGACCAGCCGCCCGCCCGCGTCGACCACCGGCACGTGGTGCAGCTTACGCGCCCGGAT
>CAZRNL010000268.1:0-4662 GCA_964601395.1 uncultured Silicimonas sp.
CCATGTCCGACATAGCGCACGCCGAAATCCTGAGCCGCGCGGGCGATCCGCATCTGCTCGGAGATGCCGCCGACCTTGGTCACGTCGGGCTGAACGATGTCGAAGGCCCCCTGCACGAGGAAGGGAAGGAACGACTGGCGCCGCGTCATGACCTCGCCGCCCGCGATGGGCAGCTTCGCCGATTTCCTGAGCGTCACGAAGTCATCGAGAGCGTCGGGGATCAGCGGCTCCTCGAACCAGCCCACATCGTGATCGGTCAGCATGTCGGCTGTCCGCATCGCCCATTTCAGCCCGTTGGGCCAGTAGGCGTCGCTTGCACCGGCATCGACGAAGAGTTTGCCGCCCGTCGGCAATTGCCCGGCAGCGGCGGCCACGATCGCCTCGTCCAGCTTCGGATCATCGACACGCCCGAATGGTCCCCAGCCGATCTTGAATGCCTTGAACCCCTGGTCCCGGTAATAGGCGATGTCCTCGGCCATCTTCACGGGTTCGTCCATCAGAAGCGAACAATAGGGCATCACCTTTTCGCGGTGCCGTCCTCCGAGCAGGAGAGACAGCGGAAGGCCCGTGTATTTCCCGAGGATATCCCAGAGAGCGATATCGATCCCGCTGATCGCATGGGTGATCGTGCCGCCCCGTCCGAACCAGAAACTGTTCTGGTGGAGTTTCTCGGACACGCGCTGCGGCTCGAGGGCGTTTTCGCCGAGGTAGAACCGCTCAAGGTGATTGACTGCCGCCTGGACCAATCCGCCTTCCGCGAACACGCTGCCGAAGCCCACGATGCCCGCATCCGTGTGAACCGAGATCAGCGTATGGATGGAATCGTTTGGTCGGATCTCGCTGGACCAGCCACCCGGAGGGCTTTCACCGAAGAGCGGCGCGGCCACAATTCGTTTTATGCCGATAAACGGCATGCCGCCGGAACCTTCGCCTTTCATTACACTCTCCTGTGCTGCCGATACTGAATTATTGACACACCAGAAAATAGTATACAATCATACGAAAAATAAATCCGAAAATGGGAGGCCTTCATGGCCAGCGAAAACGCCAGCCGCATAGCAGGATCAATCGACTTCGAGAAGGACGGGCGGCAGGCCGAATACCTGCGCGCGCCACTGTCCAGAAACACGTCCGGCTGGGGCGTGGTCGAGATACCTCTTATCGTCGTCAAGAACGGAAGCGGGCCGACAGTGCTGCTGACGGGCGGCATCCACGGCGACGAATACGAAGGCCCGATCGCGATCTCCGAACTGGCGCGCACGCTGGACCCGGCCATGATACAGGGACGGGTCATCATGATGCCGGCGGTCAACATTCCGGCCGTGATGGCGGACAAGCGCCTGTCGCCGGTGGACAATCGCGACATGAACCGCTGCTTTCCGGGAAATCCGCGAGGCACTTTCAGCGAGATGCTGGCGCATTACCTGGACTCCGTCATCCTGCCGCATGTCGATGTTTCCGTAGACCTGCATACGGCTGGTCATTCGGGAGATTCAGCACCGTCGACCAACATGCACCATGTGAGCGACCCTGACCTGATGAAACGGACGATGGACGCGGCAGCGGCCTTTGGCGCGCCCTACAACGTCGTGTTCGGTGGGGTCGATGAAGGCGCGACCCTGACCTCTGCGGTCGAGCGGCGGGGAATCCTGTCGCTGGGCACCGAGCTTGGCGGCTGGGGCCGCGTGAACATCGAGGGCGTCCGGATCGGTCGACGGGGCATTCGCAACATCCTCAAGCACTGCGGGCTGATGGAAGGCGAGGTGGAGACCGGCCAGCGAGATGGCAGCTCCGGGACACGCCACATGATGGTCAAGGATTCGGATTGCTATTCCTTCGCACCCGGTGCGGGGACCTTCGAGCCATGCAACCTGGTCGGCGAGGCCGTCAGGGCCGGAGAGCCGGCGGGCTTCCTGCATTTCGTCGAAGATCTCGACCGGGAGCCGCTGAAAGTGACCTACCGGCGTGACGGTATCCTCTGGATGTCCGCAGGCCCGGGCCGGGTCGCGCGTGGCGACACGGTCGCCGTCGTGATGAGCGATTTCCAATAGCACCGGGGACACCAGCGCATGCCACGAATTCTGCTGCTTGACTGCAAACAAGAGATCTCGTCCTTCAATCCGCTGCCGTCGGACTACGAGAACTTCCATGTCACCCGGGATGAGGAGATCCTTTCGCATCGGGGGCTGAACACCGAGATCGGGGGCGCCCTGAGCGTGTTCGATACCAAACCGGAAATCGAGCCGGTTCCCTGCATCGCTGCCCGCGCCGGAAGCGCGGGAATCCTCTCGTCCGCAGGCTGGGCGCGCCTTTCGACCGAGTTTCTCGAAGCCGTTGCGGCGAAGATCGACAGTTGCGACGCTGTCTATGCCTCGCTTCATGGCGCGATGGCGGCGGAGGGCGAACTGGACCCGGAGGGTCATTTTCTGACCGAGATCCGCAGGATGCTCGGGCCGGACAAGCGGCTGGTCATCTCGCTGGACCTGCACGGTATATGCACCGACCGCATGTTGCGGCAGATCGACGGCCTGACGCTGTATCACACCTATCCGCACGTCGATTTCGCAGATACCGGCATGCGTGCGGCCAGGCTTCTGCTACGCCTGATGGCGAGTGACGCGCGTCCGCGGATCGCCCGTGTCACCATCCCCACCCTGGTGCGGGGCGATGAACTGATCACCGCCACGGGCTGTTACGGTGACCTGATCCGCGAATGCCAGCGGATCGAGCGCGACGGGACCGCTCTGGCGGCGGGCATCATGATCGGCAACCCCTTCACGGATGTCCCCGAGCTTTGCTCTCAGGTGCTGGTAACGACCGAGGCCGACGCGGACGCTGCAAAGCGCGAGGCGCTGCGCCTGGCGCAGGAGTTCTGGCCGCTGCGGCACCGGATGCAGGGCAAGCTGATCGCGCTGGATCGCGCCATCGCGCAGGCAGGAACGATGAAGGGACCGGTTTCCTTCACCGACGCGGCCGACGCCACGTCGTCGGGGGCCACCGGCGATTCAAACACCATTCTCCGCGGGCTTGTGGATGCCTCCTATCCCAAGAGAGTCCTGGCGCAGATCGTCGATGCCCCTGCCGCAAAGGCCGCACATGAAGCGGGGATCGGCGCGGAGATCGACGTGACCCTCGGCGGCTCGATTGACCCGCAGCGCTATACGCCGATGCCGGTCAAGGCCCGCGTCAAGCTCTTGTCCGACGGAAGGTCCCGGCTCGAGACGATGCAGACGCCGCTCGACGCCGGTCCGACCGCGGTTCTGACGTTCGGCAACTTCACGGTCGTCGTCCTGAGCAGGACGATCAGCCTTTTCGACCGGGCGATGTATTATGCGAACGGCTGCAACCCCAGCGATTTCGATCTGACGGTGGTGAAATCGCCGCATACCGAGTTCCACATGTACGACGCCTGGGTCGAAAAGAACTTCAACATCGACGCACCCGGCGCTACATCGGCGGACCTTCCGAGCCTGGGCCACACGATCTGCGCCCGTCCGATGTACCCAATGGAACCCGACACGGCGTTTTCACCGGAAGCGACCGTCTACCAGCGAGAGCGTCCATGAAAATCGAAGCCGTCGACTTCTTCTACCTGTCCATGCCCGAGGTGACGACGGCCGCAGATGGCAGCCAGGATGCCCTGCTGGTGCGCGTCGCCGCAGGGGGGCTTGTCGGGTGGGGGGAGTGCGAGGCTGCTCCGTTGCCGTCGATTGCCGCTTTCGTCTGCCCGATGTCGCACGGCGCCTGCCGCCCTGTCGCGGCTTCGGTCCTGGGCGCATCACTGGAACAGCCGTCGGACATTACCGCCATGGCGGCCAAAGTCGCCCACGACAGCATGGACCTGCTTCAGGCGGCGCATACATGGTCGGGGATCGAAATGGCTCTGTGGGATCTTCTGGGCAAGAAGCGGGAAGAGCCGGTGTGGAAGCTGCTGGGATACCGCGAGAGCGCGCCGAAGATTCCCTATGCCTCGCTCTTGTTCGCGGATACGCCGGAAGAGACGCTTGCGCGCGGACGCGACGCGCTGAAGCGCGGCTTCGGCGCGATGAAGTTCGGCTGGGGGCCGATAGGCACTACCGATATCGCCGCGGACGCCGACCAGTTCCGCGCGGCGCGCGAAGGGATCGGCTCGGACGCGCACCTGATGGTCGATGTGGGGCAGATATTCGGCGAGGATGCCGACGCTGCCGCGGCACGGATGGGTTCGCTTGAAGAAACAGGCGCCACCTGGTTCGAGGAACCGTTCTCGGGCCACGCCTTCGAAGCCTATGCCGAACTGTCCCGAAAGGGCTCGAAGGTGGGAATTGCCGGGGGAGAGGCATCACACAACGTCGCGATGGCCCGGCACCTGATGGATTTCGGCAAGGTCGACTTCATCCAGATCGACTGCGGGCGGATCGGCGGCATCGGTCCGGCGCTTGAGGTTGCCGAACTGGCCAGCGCCCGCGGGGTAACCTATGTCAACCATACCTTCACCACGCATCTGGCGCTGAGCGCATCGCTTCAGCCCTATGCGGGCATGGCGGATCATCGGATTTGCGAATACCCGGCACAGCCCAGCGCCCTTGCCGCCGCCGTGACCTCGACGCCCTTGTCGCGTGATGAGAACGGCGAGATCCGCGCGCCCGATGCGCCGGGTCTTGGCATCACGGTCGATACCGC
>CAZRNL010000269.1:0-2655 GCA_964601395.1 uncultured Silicimonas sp.
ATACCGCGACATCCTGCGGTCGCTGGGCGCCAGTCAGGCCACGATCTTCTGGAAGATCGCGCTGCCGAAGACCCTGCCCGAGTTCTTCGGTGCGTTGAAGGTCGCGGTGACCCTGGCTTTCATCGGCACCAACCTGATGGAGATCGTCAGTCCCCACGGACGCGGCCTCGGTGCGCTTTTCGACAGCGGCAAGACCAACTCGGATTATCCCCTGATGTTCGCCGTGCTGATTGCGCTCGCCGTGCTCGGGATCGTTCTCTACTACGTGGTGGTCATCCTCGAGAAGATCTTCGCAGGCTGGGCCGACCGTCAGCCGGGCTGAGCGGGTCGGCACAGCAGACAGGCCGAGACCTCCCTATAGCGCCCATTGGCTCCATTCCGGGGACAATCCACTCTTTCGCCGCAGAAAAAGGATCAAATCGCCACAATCGGACGTCCAAATGTCCTCAAACCAGGACAAAGTGCGATGATACCCTTAACCCGAAGAACCTTCCTGCTGTCCGCAGCGGCGGCCTCGACGACCGGCTGCTCTTTGCTTCCGGGAGGCCGTTGGAGCAAGAACCTGACGATCTATCGGGTGCGGGATCCGCTGGCCGGGTATTTCGATCTGGCCGGGCGGCGCGCCTTCTTGCACAGCACCCGGAACCCCGTGCTCGTCAAACTGAAGAAACGCCTGCTGAACGTGCCGAGCTGCGAAGAGATCCGGGCCATCCCAATCCAGGACCAGCGCATCACGCTTCCCTCCTTCTATGAGGACAACCCGGCCTGGCGTGTCGCAGTCAAACCTTTCTCGGCCATCGAACACGGCGTCAGCAAGCTGGCCGCCGCCAACCTTGTCGCCAACGACAGCCGCTACGCCGATTGCCTGATCGCGACCCTGATGGATTGGGCGCGTCGAGACGGGCTGGCGCAGTTCAACTACTCCAAGAAAAGACGGCAGGGCTGGTTCCAGGTCGAGTCGACGCTTTTCTCGATGGCGCTGGCGCTGGCGGCGATCCGACCGGACGTGGTGCATCGCACCGACGAGCTTGCCTTCATCGACGCATGGTTGCACCGGGTCGCAAGAAGTCACTTCTCGGTTTCGGGCGAACCCGGAGGGACGTGCTGCAACAACCACTTCTACCGGCGCGCGCTTTACGCAACGATTATCGGCGTGATGGTCCGTGACGACGGCCTGTTCCAAAGCGGGGTAGGAGCGATCTATTCCGCGCTGACCGGAGCGACGCCCGAAGGCGCGCTTCCGCTGGAAATGGAACGTGGTCCTCTTGCAGCGCACTACCAGAATTTCGCCCTGATGAACCTCGTGATGATCGCGGAAATCGCAGAGCGGCAGGGATACCCGATGTGGAGCCTACGCATCGACGGCAAGTCCTTGCACAACCTGGTCGCTCAGAACAACCGGATCATCGCCAACCCGAATTACGTCACGGCTTTCTCGGGCACGAAGGAAGTCTCGCTCAGGTATCGCAAGGACAACCAGTACTTCGCCTGGTACGAGATGTATCTCGCCAAGTTTCGCAATGCAGAGATGGAAAGCTGGATCAGGAATCGCAGACCACTCTACAACCGCAGCCTGGGCGGCAACCTCACCGCCTATTTCTACACCGGCCTCTGACATCTCATCGGCCGCTCCGACTTGCCATTCCGCGGGACACTGACTATCTAGACACCCGAGAGGTTGGCGCGGGCAGGCGCCTCGCCAACCCGGTCAGATCCGGAAGGAAGCAGCCGTAACGAGCCCCGCTTGGGTCGTTGTCCAGCCTCTCACCCAAAGACCGACGGAGGAATTCATGGTCACCCAGGCATCCCTCCGGGCAATTGCCGCTGCATAAGCTCAGCGTCTCGGCCCGATGCGCCTGACCCGCTGCCCAAATCGGGCGCCGCGGGAGCTGTAATGCTTTGGGATTTTTTCTGAAATGACATCCTACACCCTTGCCGACCTTGGCTGGTCGAACTTTCCTGGCGTCGACGAGATACCGGAAGGTACCTATCCCTGCCGCGTTTCCTCGGTGCATCGCCACCGTGTAACGGCGCTTTCCCCGGAAGGTCGCGTTGACCTATCAGCACCAGAGGGCACCGGAACCATCGCGGTCGGCGATTGGGTGCTTGCGGAAGGCGGCGGCATCGTTCGCGTGCTTGACCGCAAGAGTCTTCTAAAACGCAGGGCCCCCGGCGAAGAAGCGCGCGAACAACTGATCGCGGCCAACGTCGATACACTTGGCATCGTCACGTCGTGCAACGACGACTTCAACCCGGCACGGATCGAGCGTTACCTTGTCGTCGCCGCAGAAGCGGGCTGCCTGCCGCTGGTCATTCTGACCAAGGCCGATCAGGTCGACGACACCGCGGACTTCGTTCGCCGGACCGAAGCGCTGTCGCCTCTCCTGACCGCTCTGGCCATCGACGCAACCGATTCCGAGGATATCGAGCGTCTCGCGCCCTGGTGCCGGACGGGACAGACATTGGCGCTTGTCGGCTCCTCAGGCGTAGGGAAGACGACGATCCGAAACGCCTTGACGGGCGGCGCTGCGGCGACGCAAGAGATCCGGGAGGACGACGCCAAGGGTCGACACACCACAACCTCGCGCGAAATGGCGCGCACCCATACCGGGGGCTGGCTGATCGACACGCCCGGCATGCGCGCGCTGCGGCTGG
>CAZRNL010000269.1:2665-4403 GCA_964601395.1 uncultured Silicimonas sp.
GGCTGGCGGACGTCTCGGACGGTATCTCCGCGGTGTTCGAGGATATCGAGATGCTTGCCACCCAATGCCGCTTTTCGGATTGCGCACACGGGCCGGAACCCGGCTGCAGCATACAGAACGCGGTCGCCGCGGGGCAGCTCGATGGCGACCGGGTCCGGCGCTGGCAGAAACTCACCGCCGAGGAAGCGCGTCACAGCGAGACGCTTGCGGCCGCCCGAGCAAGGGACAAAGGGTTCGGGAAGATGGTGCGAAGCGTGAAAGCGCGAAAGCGTCAGGATCGCGGCGAAAGCTGATGCTTTAGCCGACGCCGCCCCAGACAATAACGCCGAAGACCGCTGCGGCCATCAGAAAGGTCAGGCCGATCGGCAGTCGGGTCAGGCGACGGACACCTGAACGCCGTGACCATCCCTGTCCCAGCGCCCAGACAGCGATCGACAGCATACCCGCGATTCCCTGCCAGCCCAGAAACGACAGGATGCGATTCAATCCGACAGTGAAATTCTCTTCGACCGGCTCAACAAGAAAGAAGCTGACGAACGAGTAGACAAAACACATCAACCAGAGCGCATACAGTGCTGTCAGCAGAAAAATCGGTGTCGCGCGGCGTTCAGTCATCGCGGGGCAACCTATTCCATTCGGGCATCGCTGCCCAAGTCCGTTGAGCCTCAGTCTCGACGGCGCAGCTACGCACCCTGCGCAGGCGGTGAAGCGCCGTTCCCGCATCCTCGCCAGCCTCGACCATCAGGCGCATCAGAGCCATGCCCGACCGACCGCAACCCCCGTAGCAATGGGCCAGCACGCGTCCGCCGTTTTCCAGCACGCGATGCGCTTGCCGGGATGCCTCCGGCCAGAGCGCATCAGTATCGGGCGGGGGCGCGCCGAAATCCGGAATCGGCAGGTGTCGCCAGAGCACTCGCGCCGCCGCCAAGTCATCGCCAAGACCGGCAGCGCCTACTCGCGCCAACTCCGTGCCCGTGGTCATGCTCAGCACAAGATCCGCGCCCCATCCGAGAATCTCCGAAAGGTCCCGCTCGTAGTTGCCTGTCCGACCAGGCATCGGCGAGATGCCTAGCCAACCACGACCGACCGGTGTTTCCGCAATCTCGTACATGCCCGGGTCTTCCTCTTCACCGCCCAGAATTCTACCTGGAGTCCCTTTTGGCAATGGCAAGCCACCATAGACCTTCGAATGCAACTCTCCCCTGCCCTGTTCGGATCCCCGCGCTTTGCACGATTTCGGCACGCGCTCATCGCCAGGCAATTCAGCGGTACGATCTGAAAATTTGATGCGTGTCAAAGTGGCACCGAGGCTTTTCGCTAGCTTTCAAGCTGACAGAACAACAAGGAGGCCTCCATGTCGCACGTCCCCCACGAATTGTCTGAAGAGTTTCCGACACACATCGACAAGATCCACGGCCTCAAGCAAACGAACGCTCATTTCCTGCGGCTTTGCGACGAGTATCACCAGATCAATCGCGCGGTTCACCGAGCGGAAACGAACATTGAACCTCTGGAAATGCTGGCCGAAACCGAGCTTCGCAAGCAGCGTTCCTATCTGAAGGACGCGATCTGGCACATTCTCTCGAAATGATTGGCTACCGGGCGGTGGACGCCCCACCGCCCAGAGTCTAGGCTCAGCCGGACCCGATTCCGCGCGAGCCTCATGTCCGACACCAAAGAAAAGACCTATCAGGTTCTGGCCCGGAAATACCGGCCCGAGACGTTTGCCGACCTCGTG
>CAZRNL010000269.1:4413-4661 GCA_964601395.1 uncultured Silicimonas sp.
GATCATCGCCAAGGGCATGAACTGCATCGGTCCCGACGGCAAAGGTGGCCCGACAACAGAACCTTGCGGGCAATGCGAACACTGCGTGGCAATCGCCGAAGGCCGCCACGTGGACGTGCTGGAGATGGATGCGGCCAGTCGTACCGGAGTCGGAGACATCCGCGAGATCATCGACAGCGTGCATTACCGGGCCGCGTCGGCGCGCTACAAGATCTATATAATCGACGAAGTTCACATGCTGTCGACAA
>CAZRNL010000270.1:0-4364 GCA_964601395.1 uncultured Silicimonas sp.
CCAGTCGAAGATGTTGCTGAGACCGACCCAGAGACCGATGGCTATGCCGAAGACGGCCGAGATCGCGACACCGATGACCAACGGTTTCAGGGTTTCGGCGTAAGCATCGAAAATGGTCCCGTCCAACGTCATCCGGACGAGCGCGCTCATCGATTCGAGGAACGTCGGAAAGGCGTAGCTGACCGGTATGCGGCCCGCGACTTCCCACGCGCCGAACAGGATCACGGCGGACAGGATCTTGAGAAGGAAGGCGCGATTGGGCATGACGCGGTCGGTCCGGTGAAAGGGCAGGAAAGATCGAGGCTGCCGCGCCCAGGTCGAGGCGCGGCAGCCGGTTTCGTCGCTTACATCTTCGCGTCGTCGAGCGGCTTCAGATACCAGAAGTCCTCGATGTTCAGGGTGCTCGGATCACCCTCCAGAAGACCGGCTTCCGAATACCATTCCATGTCGGCCTGTGCCGCCTTGCGGCCGCCACCGTCGGGGTCGTAAAGACCGCCCGCGACAGCGTCGGCGTAGAAACCGTCCAGCTCCGCCAGGATCTCGGCGGGCAGCTGGCCGATCGGGCCATCCGGACTTGTCTCGCGGCGGATGATCGTCGGATCTTCGGCCATGTCGCGATAGACGCTGAGCAGCGCCTTCACGAAGATGTCCACGTCCGCCTCGTTCTCCTGAATCCAGTCCAGGTTGCCGAACAGCGCCTCGTCGCTGGCATCGACGTCGAACATCTCGAGCACGTTGAAGCCTGCGCCGGCTTCGCCGCGCATCAGCTTGTTCGTGTTCGACAGATCGAGGATAGTGGCCTCCGCCTGACCGCCCAACAGGGCTGCCACACGGTTCGCCGATCCCGGAACATAGGACCGTTCGCCAAACGTGATGCCGACCTTCTCTTCGATCACGTTGGCGATCGAATCCGTGCCGCCGCCGCGCGAGTGCAGCAGGATCGGCTCGCCGTCCAAATCCTTCAGGTCGCTGTATTTCTTGGTCGTGACCGGGAAGAACTTCAGCTTGGACAGCTGGAAAACGATCCGTATCGGCGCCTTTGAGCGTTGCATGGCGGCGTAGGGAGTTCCGAACCCGATATCCATCTGGCCGCTTAGCACGGCCTGGATTGCCAGCTCCTCGTCCGCGAAAGCGGTCCATTCATAGTCCAGCCCGTTGGCCCTTGCGCGGTCGAGCGCCACGAAGAACGCGGCCAGTTCGTCCGAGGGCGTCTCGGCCAGTGCGATACGGATTTTCTCTGCGTTTGCAGCAGCGGCCGAAAGGCCGATCACCAGAGGCACCGCGATGGCCGCAGCGGCCATCTTCTTGAAGAACTGTCTCATCTGTTTCCTCCCTGAGCAGTTTTTGATGTTTTGGTCTTCGGGGCATTCGGCTGTTTTACTTTGCTGCCCCTTGTCCGTTCCCCTTGTCAGTATTCACCGAACAGCCGAGCCGAAACCGAGCCCAGATGCTCGCGCATGGCGGTGTGGGCCGCCGCCGGGTCGCGCGCCATGATGGCGCTGGTGATCCGGTCGTGCTCCGCGAAACTCGAGTGATCCCGTGGCGGTCGCTTGGTCTCGCGCACGACACTGTTCCAGGCCACCGCGCGCCGCACCTGGTTCATGTGATCGAAGAGCGAGAGAAGCAGGATATTATCCGTGGCTTCGCCCAGCGTGCGGTGAAAGGCGTCGTCCTGGGTCTCGTACTCGTCCCACGTCGGCGCCTCGACGGCGCGGTCGCGGGCCAGTCTCAGGCGGACCACGTTTTCTTCGGACGCATGGATCGCCGCTTCTCTGGCGATAGCGGGCTCCAGGGACAGGCGCGCGCGCATCAGTTGCACCGGTGTCACCTGCTGGCTGAGAAGGGCAAGGCTGCCCGTACCGGCGTTGCCGCCGTGTGCCGCCACGAAAGTGCCCTTGCCGACGTGTCGCCAGATCGCTCCTTCGCGCTCCAGTGTATCGAGCGCCTTGCGAAGCGTCGTCCGGGTCATCCCGAGACTGACGATCAGCTCGCGTTCGGCGGGCAGCCTGTCGCCCGGGGCATAGGACCCGTGCGAGATGAACGCCCGCACCGCAGCGATCGCATCTTCTCTCTCAGCCGAATCAGGTCGGGTCAGCACGCTGCAAGCCCTTCGCTTTGGTTGATCAATTCCGCAGTATTGGTTCATCAATGCCGGAATTTAGCCGATCAGGCAAACAAATTTTCTCGTTTGACCGGATTGGTTGCGATTGATCTGGGTATGGATCTTCGCTTACATGCCTTCAGAAAATGAGGTCCATGGGAGGTTTTATGTCTCAGTACGCAATCGAAACGCCGAAAGTGGTGGCGCTGCCCATAGCCGGGACAGATTCGCTCTTCCCGGTCCGGCGGGTCTACTGCATCGGCCGGAACTACGCCGCCCATGCCATCGAGATGGGGCACGATCCCGACCGCGAGCCGCCGTTCTTTTTCCAGAAGAATCCCGACAACCTCGATTCCTCGGGAACGTTTCCCTATCCGCCTCACACCTCCGATGTTCATCACGAGGCCGAAATCGCTGTCATGTTGAAGAGCGGGGGGAAGAACATCCCGCTCGACAAGTCGAACGACTGTGTCTTCGGGTATGCGCTGGCGCTCGACATGACGAGGCGCGACCTTCAGGGCGAAGCCAAGAAGCAGGGCCGTCCGTGGGAAATCGGCAAGGCGTTCGAGCATTCGGCACCGGTCGGTCCGATCCATCCTGTCTCCGAGACCGGGATGCTGGAAGAAGGCAGCGTCACGTTGAAGGTCAATGGTGAGGTTCGCCAGGAGGGCAACCTGAACCAGATGATCTGGAAGGTGCCGGAGATGATATCGTACCTGTCGGAATACTTCGTTCTGGCTCCGGGCGACGTCATCCTCTCGGGCACGCCGTCCGGCGTGGGGCCCGTAGTCAAGGGCGACACGATGGAGGTAGCAGTCGACGGGCTGGGTGTCCTGACCGTGCAGGTCGTCTGACAGTCGCGGACGCGATACTCGATTTGCCGGCCTCCGGCTGCACCGCCGACCTGTTGACCCAGGAAAAAGTCGCCCCGTTCCGCTTTTTTCGGTCCTGAAACCGCCTTTGGCGAGTGGACCTCGCCGCGCGTCGCAATTATGCCTGTGCCCAGCAGGAAAGGCTTGAAGACATGGCTCATAGCAACACCCCCGACATCATCTACACCAAGGTCGACGAAGCGCCGCAGATCGCGTCCGCCTCGCTTCTTCCAATCATTCGCAGTTTCGCAAGCGCCGCCGGTATTTCATTCGGCGACAAGGACATTTCGCTGGCCGGCCGGATCATCGCGGCGTTCCCCGAGAGTCTGACCGAGGCGCAGCGTCAGCCCGACGATCTGGCGGAACTGGGTGAGCTGGTGAAGACGCCCGATGCCAACGTCATCAAACTGCCGAACATCTCGGCGTCGGTTCCGCAGCTGGTGGCCGCCATCCGGGAACTGCAGTCGCAGGGCTACGACCTGCCGGACTATCCCGAAGACCCCACGACCGACGCCGAGAAAACCGCCCGCGCGCGCTATGACGCGATCAAGGGCTCGGCGGTGAACCCGGTCCTGCGCGAAGGCAACTCCGACCGCCGCGCCGCCATCGCCGTCAAGAATTACGCCAAGGCCAATCCTCATTCGATGGGCAAGTGGTCGTCCGACAGCAAGACGAGCGTATCGACCATGTCGTCGGGCGACTTTCGCTCGAACGAGACCTCGGTGACACTGACCGACGCGCAGGCCGGCGCAGCCCGGATCGAGCACGTCGGCAAGGACGGCTCCGTCACCGTGCTGAAGGACGGTGTGAGTTTCCCCGCAGGCACCGTGGTCGACGCGACATTCCTGTCGGCCAAGGCGCTCGACCGGTTCCTGGCCGAGCAGATCGCTGCCACGAAAGAAGCGGGGACGCTGTTCTCGATCCACCTCAAGGCCACGATGATGAAGGTCTCCGACCCCATCATCTTCGGTCACGCGGTCAAGGAATTCCTGAAACCCGTCTTCGACAAGCACGGCGAGGCGCTTGCCGCCGCCGGTGTCGATCCGAATTCGGGCCTGGGCGCGATGCTCGACCGTCTGGGCGAGGTGCCGAACGGCGACGCCATCAAGGCCGAGATCGACGCGGTCATGGCCGAGCGTCCGCCGCTTTACATGGTGAACTCGGACAAGGGCATCACCAACCTGCACGTGCCGTCGGACGTCATCATCGATGCGTCGATCCCCGCGCTGATCCGCGCGGGCGGGAAGGGCTGGGGGCCTGACGGCAAGGAAGCCGATACCAACTGCGTGATCCCCGACAGCAGCTACGCGGCCGTCTATGACGAAGCGATTGCCTACTGCAAGGAAACCGGCGCGATCGACCCGACCACAGCAGGCACGGTGCAGAACGTG
>CAZRNL010000270.1:4374-4657 GCA_964601395.1 uncultured Silicimonas sp.
TGGGCCTGATGGCGCAGAAGGCCGAGGAATACGGCTCGCACCCGACCACGTTCGAGATCCCGGCCGACGGTACGGTTCGGATGATCGCCGCCAACGGCGATGTTCTGCACGAGCACGCGGTTGAAAAGGGCGATATCTGGCGGTCGGCCAGCACCCGCAAAGCGCCTATCGAGAACTGGGTTCAGCTGGCCATCGAGCGCCAGAAGTCCGAGGGCTGCGACGCGATCTTCTGGCTGGACGAAACGCGCGCCCACGACACACAGCTGATCGCGATGGTCAAGCC
>CAZRNL010000271.1:0-4632 GCA_964601395.1 uncultured Silicimonas sp.
AGCTATCGCGGCCGGTGCGCTGGCAGGCTGGGGCGTGATGACCTTCGTTATGGAAGCGAACTATGCCTTCGAGCCGGTCTCGGCCCTGCTGATCGTTGCAGGCGGCGTTCTGGCGACTTTGCTGGCCGGTCTGGTTTTTGCCTGGGGTCCGCTTGCCGCTCGCCCGGCACAGGTCTTGCGGGCGCGGGAGTAGCTTGGACACAGTCAGCATCGCCAGGCGATACGGCCCGGAATATTCGATCTGATCGTCGTGAGGGGTCTGGACATTCGCCGCGACAGGGCCAAGCATTCGTCGAACATCAGGGAGTAGTGTCAGATGAGATTCTTGGGTACGACGATCCTTGCGTCCCTGCTCGCAACGAGCGCCCTGGCGCAGAACGACTGCGCGGCCGGCAAGACGCTGGAAGACGGCAAGCTGACCATCGCCACCGGAAATCCGGCCTATTTTCCCTGGGTCATCGACGATGCGCCCGAATCCAAGCAAGGCTTCGAGGCAGCGGTGGCCTATGCAGTTGCCGAACGAATGGGTTTTTCCGACGACCAGGTTGTCTGGGTCCGTTCGTCCTTCGACCAGGCGATCCAGCCGGGTGCAAAGGACTTCGACTTCAATCTGCAACAATACTCCATCACCGAGGAGCGTGAAGAGATCGTCGACTTCTCGGTTCCCTACTACGCGGCCGCGATGGCCGTTCTGACCCGACAACCTGTCGTCGACAGCGGAGCATCCGCGTCGATAGCCTCGCTGAAGGAACTCTTGTGGGGCGCGGACGCGAACACTACCGCCTTGCCCATGCTGGCTAACCTGATCCAGCCCTCCAAGGATCCGCTTCTGTACGGTGACAATGCGGATGTCGTCGAGGCGATGAAGGCCAACCAGATCGACGCCGCTCTGTTCGACCTGCCGACCGCCTTGTATCTTGGCGCGGTTGTCCTGGAGGATGGCGTGGTCCTCGGCCAGTTCCCGGCCGACCGCAGCCAAAGCCCCGACGAGTTCGGACTCCTGTTCGAAGAGGGCAATCCGCTGCGGGAATGCGTCGATGCGGCCCTGATGTCGATGAAGAACGACGGCTCGCTCGCCGCGATCGAAGCGCAGTGGCTTTCAGAGTCAACGGGCGTCCCGGTCATCGAGTAGGCTTTGGCCACGCGGCGACAAATACACGAAGCGAAAGTCAGGCGGCGATCCAACACGGTTGCCGCTTTTTCGACGGTCGCCGTCCTGGCGGCGCTTGTCTTCCTGATCCCACTGGCGCCGGGGTGGAGCGCGGTCAAGCGAAGCTTCTTCAATGCCGAGGTCTTCGCGAGAACCTTTCCGGGCCTGCTCGAGGCCTTCCTGCTGGATGTCGCGATCTTCGCCTGGTCCGCGCCTCTTATCTTCCTCCTCGGGCTTGTCATCGCGCTGTGCCGTGATGTTCAGTCGCCCGCCCTGTATCCGCTGCGACTGTTTGGCATCGTTTATACCGACGTGTTCCGCGGCGTGCCGGTGGTTCTCGTGATCTATCTGGTCGGCTTCGGCGTGCCGGGGCTTGGCCTGCCGAGGCCGTGGAATTCCCCCTATCTCTGGGGCACAGTCGCCTTGGTTCTGACCTATGCGGCCTATGTGGCCGAAGTGTTTCGCACCGGGATAGAATCCATCCATCTCAGTCAGCGTTCCGCGGCTTCGTCCCTCGGGCTCTCGAACTCCGACACGATGCGCTTCGTGATTCTTCCGCAGGCGATCCGCCGGGTGGTGCCAGCCAACATGAACCTGTTTATCGCCTTGCAGAAAGACGTCGCCCTGCTGTCCTTCATCGGTCCGGTCGAGATCTTCCGGCAGGCTGGCGTCTACAAGTCCCTGCTGGCGAATTTCACGCCCTATGTCGGGGCGGCGCTGATCTTTCTCGCGATCACCGTTCCCGCCACGCGCTATGCCGACTACCTGATGGCCCGTCAGCGTCGGGAGCGGTCGTGATGCCGAAGCTGGAGGCAAGGGGAGTCTGGAAGAGCTTCGGCGCGAACGATGTCTGTCGCGGGATCGACCTGAGCGTTGGCGAAGGCGAGATGGTCTGTCTGATCGGAGCGTCAGGATCGGGAAAATCCACCCTGCTGCGTTGCCTGAACTTGCTGGAACCAATTGACGATGGCGAGATCTGGCTCGACGGCATCGACATTTCCGAGCCCGGTCTCGATCCGCAGCCGGTACGGCAACGCATCGGGATGGTGTTCCAGAGTTACAATCTTTTCCCCCACATGACAGCGGTCGAGAACGCCATGCTTGCACCCCGGCGCGTGCATCGCCGGTCACGTGAAGCGATTCTGCCCGAAGTGACTGCGCTGTTCGAGAGGTTCGGGCTTGCCGACCGGATGGGACATTATCCCGACCAGTTGTCCGGCGGACAACAGCAGCGGGTTGCCATTGTCCGGGCATTGGCGATGACACCCGAGATCATGCTTTTCGACGAGATCACTTCGGCGCTGGACCCTGAACTGGTGGGAGAAGTCCTGGATACGCTGCGCGAGTTGCGGGAAGTGGGCATGACCATGGTCCTCGCGACACATGAGATGGGATTTGCCCGCGAGTTGGCGGACAAGGTCTGTTTTCTGGACGACGGCGTTATCCTTGAAGAAGGACCGCCCGACAAGGTCTTCGGCTCACCCGAACGCGAACGGACACGTGCTTTCCTGAGCCGAGTCTTGTGAACGGTCCGCGCCCCGCCAACCGTCTGTCCGGCGATACGACCGGCAGACGGTCGGACAGATAGCCACTTGTGCCGTGCTCGCGCTGCCCGCCTATTCCGTCACGTCCGGTGGAGGACGATCGATCAGGTCATAGGCCAGAAGGTTCGCGATATCGCGGGGGTCCCGGACCCGCCGTTCGCATTTGTTGCGAAGCACCGCGTACAGTTTTTCATCGCTGATCCAGGCCTTCTCCGCCTCGGCCAGGCTCACGAACCGGAAGCGCAGTCTGTCGCCGGGCATGGCCTGCGCGATCCGGGGCAGGTCCGCCGGGATAACGGTTCCTATCCTGGGGTACCCTCCCATTGTCTGGCACTCGGCCAGAAGGACGAAAGGCGTGCCGTCGCCAGTCATCTGGATATCGCCTTCGGCGATGAAATCCGAGACCTGGTTCAACTGCTCACCGGTACGGAACGGGGCACCGTCGTGGTCAAGCCGCACTCCCTGCCGATTGCCTTTCGGGCTGCGTACAAAGGAGGTTGACTCGAAAAGCTCTCGGACATCCTGCGAGAATAGTTCCGTCTGGGGCCCGGGGATCATCCGGATAGGTGCGCTGGATGTCGGATCGGGTGTCAGGCGCAAAGGCGCGGCGTCAGGTTCGGGATCGGCGCCCAGGGCGATCCGGTCTCCTTCGCGCAGATCAAGTCCAAGCCCGGCGATCCGGTGCCGGCCGCGACCGCCAAGTTCCGCGTCGGTCATGAGCCCGCCCGCGATGTGAAGGTAGCCGAAAACCCCACGCTCGACGGCACCGATAGCCAGCACTTCGCCGGGGTTCATCCTGTGGGTTGCCCGTGGCTCCAGCCGCGCGCCGTCAAGGGTCGCACGCATGTCGGCTCCGGTCAGCGCAAGGCGCAGGGGCGCATCGGTCCGGAAACGGCCACCTGTGACCGATATCTCGATCGCCGCCGCAGAAGCCGGGTTGCCCAGTAGGGCCGCCCCTTCGATCAGAGCGGTCCGGTCGGCAGCACCTCCCCGCGCCAGCCCCAGTCCCAACCCGTCGGGTCGGCCAGTATCCTGAATGGTCAATCCGGGTCCGGCGCGGTCGACGATCAGATGCCGGCTCATTTCAACACCACTCCCGTCGCGCCACCCATCGGATCGTCGGCGTCGAGCAGTCGCTCGAACTTCGCCTCCGAGACAGGCTCAAACCGCAGGGCGTCACCGGCAGCAAGGGCCAGCGGAGGCTGGCGATTGCGATCATAGCACCGGAAAGCGGTACGTCCGATGTGCCGCCATCCCGTCGGCGCGGCATTGGCGAAGGGAATGACCTGCCGCACCGCCACCACGACCGCGCCTCTTGGAACCTCGGGAGTCACTGACGTCTGGCGGGGTATGTCCCAGTGTGGCTCGAGAAAGCCGAGGTAGGGCTGGCCAGGGGCGAAGCCGATGGCGAGAACACGAAGATCGGTCTGGCAGATGTCCTCGATGGCACCCACGGGATCGGTTCCGGCAAGATCGGCAGCTTCTTCGAGCTGCGGTCCATGTCGGCCTCCGAAAACCGCTGGGATGCGCCAGATGGTCCTTCCCTCGGGGAGCGGTTCGGACAACCAGTCCCGCCGGGACAGGTTTTCAGCCAGTGTGGACTCCAATGCGCTTCGATTGGTCAGATCCGGACGGAAACGGATGAAGACCGACGTCAGTGAAGTCGCTGTCTCGGTAACGCCTTCCGGCAATTCCGCCAGAAGCGCGGCGCGGAACGCCAAAGCTGCCCTGTTGGCAGGCTCGCTGAGGCGGTCGGAGAACCGGACAAGCACTCCGTCGACTCCGAGGGTAAGAAGGGCAGGGTCAATCTTCGTCATCCAGTCAAGAATCTCACAGACCAAAGGCGAATGGAACGCCCGAAATGCTAATGGTCAGATCAAATGGATAGCTGTTTTCATCAATGGTTCGGGATCGTCGGATTGTCATGATTTCTTCAAG
>CAZRNL010000272.1:0-4622 GCA_964601395.1 uncultured Silicimonas sp.
TCTGGTGGTCCGGGTCGGAGAACGACGTGACGCCCGCGGGTGCAGGTGCCGACGGCTACAAGTCGCTGGCGATGCACGGGACGGGGATGGACTATCCCGTCTACGCGGCGCTGAAGGAGCACGTATACGATGCCGGCAAGGCCTCGGGTGCGGGCGACCAGGTCGGTTCGGTTCTCTATTCGCGCGGCATGTACGCGGCGATGGTGATCGCCGAGGCGATCCGCAAGGCGCAGGAGATCCACGGGACCTCCGCGGTCAACGCCGCACAGGTGCGCGACGGCCTGGAAGCGCTGGAGATCACCGAGGCGCGCATGGCCGAACTGGGCCTGCCGGGCTTCGGTCAGCCTTTTGCGGCGTCGTGTGAGGATCACGGCGGACCGGGCAAGGGGATGATCCAGCAGTGGGACGCCGACACCGGCACATGGTCGCTGATCACCGACTTCATCGAGCCGGACGACGAGGTTCTGGTGCCGCTGGTGATGGCCGACAGCGAAGCTTTCGCTGCCGAGAACAACATCTCGATGCGCTGCGAGTGACGAGAAACAGGGTGCGGCGGTCCGCTGCCGCACCCGCTTTCGGAGAGTGACGATGCTCGACGCTGGACAGACCGACACGCCTCTGCTCGAGGTCAACAACATCGAAGTGATCTACAATCACGTCATCCTTGTACTGAAGGGCGTCAGCCTGAAGGTGCAGCAGGGCGGGATCACTGCCTTGTTGGGCGGCAACGGCGCGGGCAAGACGACGACACTGAAAGCGGTGTCGAACCTCCTGCACTCCGAACGGGGCGAGGTGACAAAGGGCTCGATCCGATACCGGGGTGAAGCGGTTGCAGGGCTTGATCCTTCGGCGATGGTGAAACGCGGGGTCATCCAGGTGATGGAGGGACGGCACTGTTTCGAGCACCTGACGATCGAAGAGAACCTGATGACCGGCGCTTACACCCGGCGCGACGGCGGCGCAAAAGTCGCGGCGGACCTGGAACTGGTCTACAGCTACTTCCCCCGCCTGAAGGAACGGCGAAAATCGCAGGCCGGTTATACGTCCGGAGGCGAACAGCAAATGTGTGCCATCGGCCGCGCGCTGATGAGCCGCCCCGAAACGATCCTGCTGGACGAGCCGTCGATGGGATTGGCCCCACAACTGGTCGAAGAGATCTTCGGGATCGTCAAGAGCCTGAACGAGAACGAAGGCGTGTCTTTCCTACTGGCCGAACAGAACACCAATGTGGCGCTCAGGTTCGCGCATTACGGTTACATCCTGGAATCCGGACGCGTGGTGATGGACGGCCCCGCCGACCAACTGCGCGAGAACCCGGACGTCAAGGAATTCTACCTTGGTGTCTCGGATGAGGGGCGGAAGTCGTTCCGGGACGTGCGGTCGTATCGGCGGCGGAAACGCTGGCTGAGCTGACGCGACCTGTCTGGGAAACAGATCCCGTTCAGCTTTCACCGCGCTTCAGTTCGTCGATCCGTTCAAGAGCCTCGACCCGCGTGTTGCGGATGTTGGGTCGGAAACCGCCGGATTGCGCGCGCAGGCGGATGTCGGTTTCGGTCTCGGAACCCGGGGCATACCGCACCGAACCCATCGACCATGCCTCGTTCAGCGCCTTGCCGCGTGCGGCGTAACGAATCCAGGCTTCCGAAAAGATGCGCGTCCTGTCGTAGTTGACGAGGAAGTACCACTTGCGCCCCGTAGCTTCGACCAGCGCTTCGATCTCGTCGTAGCAATCGTCGACATCGCGGGAATGGGCGAAGGTAATGTTCGAGAAATCCACATCCATGATTTCGGCCTCGTCCAGAAAGACGACCCTGCTGCGGAATGTGTCTGGCGCGTAATTGGGAACGTGAACGATCGGCGTCTCGCGCTTCGAGGGCAGAGACTTCAGTCGAGCGATCGCAGCCTCGCGGTCCGCGAAGAGATTGGGATCGAAATTATCGGTTCCGGCGGACCGCTCGATCTGGCGGCGGGTGTCCTCGGTCGCGTCGTAGCGCACGCTTCCCATCGAGTGCGTCAGGTTCAGATCCTTGCCGCGCCGGGTGTAGGCGAACCATGCCGCGGGATCGATGCGTGTGCCCTTGTAGTTGATCAGGAAGAACCAGAATGGCTCGCCGCTGCGGTCGATGCGTGTTTCGATCGTGTCGTAGAGCAGGTTCGCGTCAGCGGAATTTTCCAGAGTGAGATCGGAAAGGTCGATGTCGAGGATCTGGTCTTCTTCCAGGAAGGCAATGCGCGCGTCGATTTCATCGAGAGGAATGGTTGGGGGGGCGCCCGGGGCAAGGGTGACGGACATGAATGCGGATCCTTTTGAATGTCACTACACTCTACTCCAACGTATGCGATCACGGGAATGTGACCAACTGCCACGGTATGCGGATGCATACATTTGATCCCGAGTTTGCGCTTGAAGTAGTCGATGGCAGGTCCTTTAACAGCTCCATGAAAGCAATCTGGTTTGAGCGGTTCGGACCCGCAGGCAAAGTCCTGACGCTGGGCGAGCTACCCGATCCGGTACCGGGGCCGGGCGAGGTTCTGGTGCGGATCAGGGCGACGGGGATCAACCCGTCGGACGTCAAGCTGCGCGCGGGTGCGCGGCCGGGAGCCGTGATGGCGTTTCCCCGCATCGTCCCTCATTCGGACGGCGCGGGCGTGATCGAGGCGGTGGGCGCGGGCGTGGACCCGTCCCGTGTCGGCGAACGGGTCTGGATCTGGAACGGCCAGTGGCAGCGGGCCTTCGGGACCGGTGCGGAGCTGATCGCACTACCGGAAACTCAGGCGAGGCATTTGCCCGAAAGCACAAGCTTCGAGGAAGGCGCCTGCTTCGGAATTCCGGCAATGACGGCATGGTATGCTCTGTTCGGAGACGGCGCGGACTTGTCGGGCAAGACCGTTCTGGTCACTGGCGGCGCGGGTACGGTCGGGCGTTATGCCTGCCAGATGGCGGCGCTCGCTGGCGCTCGGGTGATTGCGACCGTGTCGTCGGAGGCAAAGGCGCGGCACTCGACGGTCGGAGAGACGATCAACTACCGCGAGGCGGACGTGGCCGGATCAGTGATGGAGATGACCGGCGGGCAGGGCGTGGACCGGATCGTGGAAGTGGATTTTGGCGCGAACCAGGCCTCGTCGCTGGCGGTGATCCGCCCCGGCGGCGTGATCGCGTCCTATGCCTCGGCGGCGGCGATGGAGCCGACGCTGGCCTTCTACCCGTTCATGTTCAAGGACGTGACCCTGCGGATGCTGATCGTCTACCAGATCCCGCCCGAGACGCAGGCGCGCGGCGCGGCGATGCTTGCGCGCTGGCTGGAGGCCGGCAAGCTGCGCCACGCGGTGGTGCCGGGCGGAGGGTTGGCCGATGCGGCGGCGGCGCATGACCGTGTGACGGCGGGCGAGAAGCTCGGGACGGTCGTTCTGTCGCTTTAGCGGTCACCATCGCATTCTTCTGAATTCAAGAAGAATTCATTCAGGAGAACGTGGATTGTGGTGTCAGCGGCTGCAATACGTGATTTTTCTGTGAAATGAATTGTCTTGATCGGATTTTTCGATGGAGAAGTTATCAAATGCCCGTCGCCGGAGATGTCGGGCCAGGGGGTATCTATGATCGTGAATCTGATTGATCTGCGGGCGCGTCCGTACAGGTGGAGTTCTGTGCTGGCCGTTGTCGAGGCTGCGGTCAAGGACAACGACGCCGAGGACGCAGACAAGGTGGACGACGGGTTCGGAGTCCAGATCGACTACGCGGAGCGAGAGGGCATTTCTGTGCGAGAGGCGGTCTTGTGGGCGGACCGGCTGGCGGGCATGGTGACGTTGTACCTTTATGACAAGGACAGCGACACAGAGGCGGAATGACCAGATCATATGACGAGTTGGAAACGCGCAGCGACGATGACCGCGCCGCTGCACTGGCCGAGGAGTTGCCCGCGCTGATCGCGATGGCGCAGGAGTTGCCGGGGTATGCGACCCTGGCGGATGTGCGCTCGGAGCGCATCACGGATCGCGGGGCGCTGGCCGCCTTGCCGGTCCTTCGCAAGTCCGAGATGGTCGCCTTGCAGAAGGCTTCCCCGCCGTTCGGCGGCCTGACGGCGATCCCCGCACACGCATTCGACCACCTGCACCAGTCTCCGGGGCCGATCAACGAGCCCGGGATGCGGGGCGGCGACTGGTGGCGGCTGGGACGGTTCCTGCACGCCGCCGGAGTGGGTCAGGACGACATCGTTCAGAACTGCTTCGGTTATCACATGACGCCTGCGGGCATGATCTTTGAAAGTGGTGCCGCAGCGGTGGGGGCTGCTGTGTTTCCCGCCGGGACGGGACAGACGGAGCTGCAGGTGCGGGCGGCCGCGGACATGGGCGTCACGACCTACGCCGGCACACCCGACTACCTGAAGGTCATCCTGGAGAAAGCCGACGAGTTGGGTGTGGTGCTGGCGATCGACAAGGCCACGGTGTCCGGCGGGGCGCTTTTCCCGTCGTTGAGAGACTACTACGCAGAGCGGGGGATTTCCTGTCTCCAGTGCTACGCGACCGCCGATCTGGGGCTGATCGCCTATGAGAGCCCGGCGATGGAGGGCATGATCGTGGACGAGGGCGTGATCGTCGAGATCGTCACTCCCGGCACCGGCGAT
>CAZRNL010000273.1:0-4621 GCA_964601395.1 uncultured Silicimonas sp.
GTGGTCCAGTGTCTAGAGTGATATTGGAGAGAGGTGTCGGAACAGTCAGGGGGGCCGTGGCCTGAAGGCAAACCGGAAGGCTGAACACTCCTGATTGGGCATTCAGTTCCCTAACTGGCCCATCTCTGAGAAACTCGGAAGGGTCGCCACGGCAGGCGACCCTTCGTCGATTCAGGGCCTGTGTCATTGTCATGAAGATCACGCCGACGATCGAGATCGCCGATTGGGAGATCACCGAGCAGTTCGTCCGTTCGAGCGGCCCCGGCGGCCAGAACGTCAACAAGGTGAACACGGCCGTCGAGTTGCGCTTCGAGGCGGAGCGGTCTCCGAACCTGCCCGAGTCCGTGAAGCGTCGGCTGCAAAGGCTGGCCGGTCGGCGCTGGACCAAGGAAGGCGCGCTGGTCATCCAGGTCAGCGAGGAACGCAGCCAGGCCCGCAACCGCGACATCGCGCGCGAACGGCTGGCGGACCTGATCCGCAAGGCAGCCGAGAAGCCCAAGCGGCGCATTCCGACGCGCGTGTCGCTGAACCAGAAGCGCAAGCGCGTGGACAGCAAGAAGCGCCGGGGCGAGATCAAGGCGCTGCGCGGCAACGTCGAGGACTAGGGGGCTCTGCCCCCTCGCCCGTGCCGGGCTCACCCCGGGGATTTTCGGGACCCAAAGAACGACAGACGGCCCGCCTTGGCCGACGGGCCGCCCTTCTTCGGGTCACGTGGCTGGCATCCCTGCTGCCACGCGCGCCGATCTTCGCCCGAGATGATTTCCAAAGGGTTAATCCCGGTCCGCACCCGTCTTCTTTGGGTCCGGAAATCCCGGGGGAGGCTCCGCTTGCGGAGACGGGGGCAGAGCCCCTTTTCAGGCGAGATACCGGGCCAGCGCCTCGGGCGGGTCTGCAAACAGCGTCCTCGTCGCCACCGGGGGGTGAACCTTCCCGTCATCGACGAAAATGGTCAGGCCGGCCCAGCGCCGAGCGTCGTCGGGATCGTGGGTGACCATGAGGATCAGCGCCTCGGGCAGAAGCTCTGCGACCAGCGCCAGCATTTCGGACCGGAGCGCCGGGCCGAGGGCCGAGAAGGCCTCGTCCATCAGCACCACCGGCCTGTCGGTCAAGAGGACGCGGGCGAGTGCCGCGCGGCTTTGCTGGCCGCCGGACAACGCGCCGGGCTTGCGCGCCTCGTAGCCTGCGAGGTCGACGCGCACCAGGGCTTCGCGGGCGCGGGCCAGGATCTCGGGCGTGGGCCGCGCGCGCGGACTGGCACCGAGGGCCACGTTGGCCAGGATGTCGAGATGGGGAAAGAGGTTGTTGTCCTGAAACAGCACCGCGACGGGGCGCATCCCCGGAGGCTCGCGGCCGAGGTCCCGGCCCTGCCAGAGAACCCGTCCCTCGTCCGGCAGGTCGAAGCCGGCGATCACCGACAGGAAGGTCGACTTGCCGCCGCCCGAGGGGCCGATCACCGCGACGATGCCGGGCGCCTCGACGGAGAGATCCGCGCTCAGCGTGAACCCGTCCTGCGTCAGGCGAACCGCGTCAAGCGTCAGCATCCCTGCGGCCTCCCCTGTCGAACAGCCAGAACAGCGCCAGCGTCAGCGCCAGAAGCAGCACCGACGCCGCGCCCGCATCCGCCATCCGGTAGGCGCCCATCAGACGGTAGACCTGCAATGGCAGGGTTGCGGCGTCTGGGTCCGCGAACAGCGCGATCACACCCAGATCGCCCATCGAGAGTGCGGCGGCAAGGCCCGCCGCGAAGGCCAGCGGCTTGCGGATGCGGGGCAGGATCAGCAGGCGCAGCCGGGTCGCTCCGGCCAGACCGAGCGTGTCGGCAAGCCTGCCGTAGTCGGCCTCGGCCGTCTGGATCGCCGGGATCACCGCGCGCAGAGCGAACGGCAAGGTCATTACCGCGTTGACCAGGGCCGTGATGGGAAGGGCCAGCCGGGCGGGGTCGATCAGCGGAAAGACCAGGATGAAAAGCCCGGTGCCCACGACCAGCGGCGACGCGGCGATGGCGAAAAGCCCGGCGCCTTCCAGGTATCGCCCGCGCGGACCGAGCCGGGTGACGGCCAGACCGATGGCGAGCGACAGCGTCACGACAAGGCAGGTCGATGCAAGCGCGACGGCGAGCGATCTGAGCGCCGCGGTCCAGACCGACGCCGGCAAGGCGGGAATGCCGGGCAGTCCGCGCAGGACCACGGTGGCCATCGGCAAGATCAGGAACAGCGCCGCAAGGGCGATCACCGTCGCGTCGAGCCCGCGCAGGACGGGCGTGCGGGCATCCCAGCGGCGCAGCGGTCGGTCGAGACCGGCTCCGAACCCGGTGACGCCGACGTAGCGCAGCGCCAGCATGGCGGCGAAACCGGTGATCGCAAGCTGGATCATCGAAAGATAGGCCGCCCGCGACAGGTCGAAATCGAAACGCAGCGCCTGGTAGATCGCGAGTTCCACGGTGGTTGCGGCGGGGCCGCCTCCGAGGGTGAGGGCGACGGCGAAGCTGGTGGTGCAGATCACGAAGACCAGCAGCCCAGCGCCGGGCAGGACGCGCGCCAGCATCGGGCGTTCGAGGTGGCGGTTGATCGCGGCCGCGTCCATGCCAAGCGTGGCGGCAAGGCGGAATCGTTCCGAGGGAATGTCGCTCCAGCCCTGTAGGATCAGGCGCGTCGCGAGCGGCAGGTTGTAGAAGACGTGGGCCAGAATGACCCCATGCGCGCCGTAGATCGCCACCTCGGGCAGTCCCAGTCCGGTCAATGCCGCGTTCAGCAGGCCGCTTCGCCCGAAGATCGCGACCAGTCCGAAGATCGCGACAATCGTGGGCAGAAGGAACGGCGCACCCAGTAGCGTGACCACAAGACTGCGTCCCGGAAACTGCCGACGGGCCAGGGCGCGCGCCAGGGGCACGGCTAGCGTGACGCTGAGCGCGGCGGAAACGGCGGCCTGCCAGAGCGTGAAGCGGATGGCGGCCCAGTCCGCGGGCTCAAGCCCCCGCCCCGGTTCGGCCACCGACACCACCGCGCCCGCCGTCAGAAGAACAAGAAACGGGACCGCCGCGGCGGCGGCGATCCCGGCCCAGGTCGTGGGACCTAGTTGCTGAGTGCGTTGCGCCATTCGGCGAGGGCCTCGTCCCGCTTCCCCGCCGCCACTTCAGGCGAAAAGAGCAGCGCGGTTTCAGGGGTCGAGAGCGTCAGGTACGCCTCGGGCAATCCACCGGCCGGCGTCTTCGCCGGATACATCCACTGTGCGGTCGGGATGACGCCCTGGAAGCCGTCGGACATCATGAAGGCCAGGAACCGGTCGGCCAGTTCGGGCTGATCCGTACTGGCGACCTTGCCCGCCACCTCGATCTGCACATAGTGCCCTTCGGCGAAGATCGCGGCATCCTTGGTGTCATCGTCCTCGGCGATCCGGTGATAGGCCGGGGAGGTGGTCCAGCTGGTGACCATGTCGGCCTCGCCTTCGAGGAACAGGCCATAGCTTTCCGACCAGCTCTTGGTGACGGTCAGCACATTGTCGGCCAGCGCGTCCCAGATCGCGGGTGCCTCGTCCCCGTAGGCCGCCTTGATCCAGAGCACCAGTCCGAGGCCGGGGGTGGAGGTACGCGGATCCTGGATCACGATCTTGAGGTCGCTGGCGGCCAGTTCGCGGAACGAGGCTGGGACGGTGTCGATCTTCGTCTTGTCGTAGACGAAGGCGAAGTAGCTCCAGTCGAACGGCAGGAACAGGGGATCGGTCCATTCGACCGGCAGGTCGAGTGCGGGGACCTCGATGCCGTGCGGTGCGAAAAGCCCGGTTTCGGCGGCCGCCGTGGTCAGGTTGGTGTCAAGCCCGAGGACGATGTCGGCTTCGGTGCGCGCGCCTTCAAGCCGCAGACGCGACACCAGAGACGCGCCGTCTCCGACACCGACGAAACGCAGGTCGCAGGCGCATTCGGCTTCGAAGTTGGCTTCGATCGCGGGACCGGGGCCCCATTCGGTGTTGAAACTTTCGTAGGTGTAGACGGTCAGGACAGGCTTGTCCTGTGCCAGGGCAGGTGTGCTCGCCAGTAGCCCTGCCGCAAGGATGGTCGGAAAACGCATATCTCTCTCCTTATGGCCGGACGGGGGATCAGGGTGAGAGTATCTCGACCTTCCCTCCGCCGGTATTAGCCGGTTCAGGTTCAACGGGTTCGCTTTTCAGCATCTCAGCCCTTCGTCAGGGCACCCCGAGGTACGGCAATACCTAGGCCGCGTCGGGCGACAGGGCAAGGGCAACCTCGCCCGGATGCGGATTTCGCACGGCGCTTTTCCTTGCCGCGCCAAGCCGCTATGGAGAGCGAAAGGAGCGCGCGCCATGAGTTTCAACACCTACGGACACCTGTTCCGCGTCACCACATGGGGGGAAAGCCACGGACCCGCGCTGGGGGCGACCGTCGACGGCTGCCCGCCCGGAGTGCCGCTGGCGGAGGCCGATCTTCAGGTCTGGCTCGACAAGCGCAAGCCGGGTCAGAACAAGTTCACCACCCAGCGGCGCGAGGCGGACGAGGTTCGCATCCTCTCGGGCGTCTTCGAGGGCGTGACCACGGGTACGCCGATCCAGCTTATGATCGAAAACACCGACCAGCGGTCGAAGGACTATGGCGACATCGCCGAGAAGT
>CAZRNL010000274.1:0-4598 GCA_964601395.1 uncultured Silicimonas sp.
AGAGCAGCAGCTTCCCAAGCTGAATACGAGGGTTCGATTCCCTTCACCCGCTCCATTTTCCCGGACAGGGCCAGACTTCTGGCCTTGTTGCGCTGTTGGTCCACGGAAGAGATCGAACCTTCAGAGGCGCGCGCCATGACCATCCTTCACGCGTCGCTCGATGCCGAAGATCTGAACGCGATGGGAATCCAAGGCTGGCCATTCGGCTGGCAGGACCGTGTGCGTTTTTCGGAACTCGATCCCCTGAACCATGTGAACAACGCCTCCTATCTCAGCTGGTTCGAGATGGCGCGGATCGGATATCTTGTCAGCTATGGCCTGACCTCGATGGGTGACAGGCCGGACGACCCGCAAATCGTCGTACGCCGGCAGGTCGTGGACTACCTGGCCCCGGTACTTTTCGGCGAGAGGTACGTCGTCACGATGCGGACGACGCTGGTGAAACCTTCGAGCCTTGTCATGGAATACGGAGTGCACGTTTCGGGTGCGGTGCGCGCCACGGCGCAGACGGTTGTGGTTGGGCTGACACCGGACGGGGCGGCGCGGCAGCAGTGGCGGGCAGAGGCGGTCAGAAGGATGATCGCCCGCGACGGGGCGGAGACTGTGGGATTCGCCTGACAGGCGCGCCGCTGATCGTCACGTTTTCGTTATCCGTCCTGACCCGTTGAAACCAACCTCGCAGGATCCCCGTGATTTCCGTCGTGAGCGCATTCAGGCGCACCCATGACAGGAGACAGACATGACCACCTTTCCCAGGACGGCAATCGCCGCGTTTCTTCTTTCGGCCGCTCCCGCACTCGCGGCAAACCCGATGGTCGGCGGTGCGCCGATGCTCGAGACAATGAACATCGTCGAGAATGCGGTAAACTCCGCGGATCACACCACGCTGGTCGCCGCAGTTCAGGCCGCTGGTCTTGTCGAGACACTGCAAGGACCAGGACCGTTCACGGTCTTCGCGCCGGTCAACGACGCTTTCGCAGCGCTGCCCGCAGGCACGGTCGATACGCTGCTGCAGACCGAAAACAAGCCGATGCTGGTCAAGGTGCTGACGGCCCATGTCGTCGCCGCAGATCTGTCGGGTGCCGAGATCATGCGTCGCGCCCGCAACGCCTCGGACGGGTTCTTCCACATGCAGACCGTTTCGGGGGATGCGCTGTCGGCGCAAATCAGGGGTGGCAACCTGTATATCTACGACGAAAGCGGACAGGCCGGTCGGGTGACCATCGCCGATGTCAACCAGTCGAACGGTGTGATCCACGTCGTGGACACCGTGCTCGTGCCCAAGTAACGAGTTCACGGGCACGCTGCATCGTCCCGCACAGCGCCGGGATTGGAGCGTGCCCGGTTATGCGTCCGCGGCGTGCCTGTGGACGTAGCCGACAAGCTGCCGGGTCGAGGCGTCCTTGCCCTCGGCGCTTTCGTTGCCCGCAACGACCGGCTCGAGCGCCTTGGCCAGCTCCTTGCCCAGCTCAACCCCCCACTGGTCGTAGCTGTTTATTCCCAGCATCGCGCCTTCGACGAATACCCGGTGCTCGTAAAGCGCGATGATCTGACCCAAGACGAAGGGTGTGAGCTTCGGATAGACCAGCGTGGTCGACGGACGATTGCCGGGGAAGACGCGGTGTCGGGCCTGCCGTTCCAATTCGTCACCCTCGAATTTCCCTCGTATGATCTCTCGCGCTTCGTCCAGTGAGCGGCCGGTCATCAGGGCTTCGGACTGGGCGAGACAATTCGCGACCAGCAACTGGTGCTGATGTGCGAGTGCGGGCTCGTGACCCGAGGCTCCGACCATGAACTCACAGGGAATGATACGAGTGCCCTGATGGATCAGCTGATAGAAAGCGTGCTGGCCGTTCGTGCCAGGCTCGCCCCAGACGACTGGCCCCGAGTCGGCGGCAAGCGTCTCGCCGTCCATTCCGACGCGCTTGCCGTTGCTCTCCATCTCCAACTGCTGAAGATAGGCTGGAAGTCGCGAAAGCCGCTGTTCGTAAGGGAGAACCGCCCTTGTCGCGTATCCAAGGCCCTGGTTGTGCCAGATCCCGGTCAGGGCCAGCATCACTGGGATATTCTCGGCCGGCTTGGCGGCGCGGAAGTGCCTGTCCATCGCCTGCCCGCCCGACAAAAAGGCGCGAAAAGCCTTGGCGCCGACCGCGATCATCAGGCCGAGTCCAATCGGCCCCCAGAGCGAGTATCGGCCGCCGACCCAATCCTCGAAACCGAAGACACGGGTCGGGTCGATGCCGAAAGCGGTCGTCTTCTCTGCGGCGGTCGACAGTGCTGCGAAATGAGAACCCGCCGTGTCATTTCCGACGGTTTCCGCAATCCACAGCCGCGCCGTCTCGGCGTTGGTCATCGTCTCGATGGTGGTGAAGGTCTTGGAGGCGACGATCACAAGCGTGGTGCGCGGATCGAGCCCGAGAAGCGTGTCGTTGATATGCGCGCCGTCGACATTCGAGACATAGTGCACGCCGGGACCGTCGTGATAGGGTGCGAGTGCCAGCGTCGCCATGGCCGGGCCAAGGTCCGAGCCTCCGATCCCGATGTTGACGACATCGGTGAACCTGCGCCCGCCTGACGACCCGACCGACCCGTCACGCAGTCCTTCGGCGAAGCTTTCCATCCGTCCGAGTGTATCCAGAACAGACGGCATAACGTCGGTGCCATCGACCGTGATCGGATCGCCGTCGAGGTTGCGAAGTGCGGTGTGCAAAACCGCCCTGCCCTCGGTCTCGTTGATCTTTGCGCCAGAGAACATCGCCTCGCAGCGGGCCGGAACACCGGCGTCGTGGTACATAGAAATCAACAGGTCGCGGCCTGCGTCATCCATGGTCGTCTTGGAGTAGTCGAACAGCAGATCGCCGGCGGTCACCGTAAAGGCTCGTGCGCGCCCTGCGTCGGAGAACCGGTCGATTATGGGAGTTCGGGCGGCGTTCTCGGCGGCCTCGGTCAGACGCGTCCAGTTCATCCTATCCTCCTCAGGGCGCCCAGTGCACTGTCGCGTCTCGCAGCACCACCGAGATCGGCGCTTCGGAGGCCGTCAGCTTCTGGGCCTTCTCGATGGCGGCGCGTTTTGCATCGCCGGTTATCACCACATGTGTCGTCATGGCATCTTCCAGGACCGGGGCGGTCAATGTGATCCGGGGCTCGGGAGCGCCTGGAGCGCGCATCGCCATCAAGGGTGGGGCATTCTTCGCAAGTGCATCTTTCAGCCTGTCGGCTCCTGGGAACAGCGACGCGGTGTGCATGTCGGCTCCCATGCCGAGAAGCAGCACGGAGATCGGCAACTCGCGCCGGATGACTTCGGTGAGGTCATCGATGACGTCTTCCGGTGATCCGGCCGGACGGTAAAGGGGAACGTAGACCGCGTCGGCTGCACGCTCGACCAGAAGGCGCTCGCGCAGAAGTCGCGTGTTCGAGCGTTCGTGTTCCTCGGGGACCCAGCGTTCGTCTGTCAGCAGAACATGGATTCTGCCCCAGTCCAGATCTGCGTCGCAGAGTGCGTCGAAAATCGGTCCCGGCGTTGTTCCTCCCGGGACCGCAAATGAAGCATTGTCATGCTGAAAGAGATGTTTCTTCAGCTCGCCCGCGATCGCGTTCGCGAGGTTGATCATCATCATCTCCGCGTCGGGGTACTCGACGAGGTTCACGGCTTGACCTCCCTCCATTTGCGCCCGGCACGATGCATCATGACGGCCGCGTCCTCGGGGCCGTTCGATCCGACCTCGTATTCCTTGGGACGGTCGCCGCGCTCGGTCCAGTTCTCGATGATGGGATCGGTCCAAGCCCAGGCGGCCTCGACCTCGTCGCCGCGCATGAACAGGGTCTGGTTGCCACGGATCACGTCCATGATCAGACGCTCATAGGCATCGGGCGCTTCCTCGGCATCGGGGCCAAGCGCGTCCTTGAAGGTCATGTCCAGCGGTACGTCGACCAGGCGCATGCCTCCCGGTCCGGGCTCCTTGATGGTCACACCAAGGGTGATGCCTTCGTTCGGCTGAAGCCGGATCGTCAGGATGTTGCGGTGCCGTCCCAGATCCTGCCCGAAGATCGAGTGCGGCGCATCCTTGAACACGACAGCGATCTCGGAGGCGCGCGACTTCATGCACTTGCCGGTTCTCAGGTAGAACGGCACGCCCGCCCACCTCCAGTTCGAGACGTTCAGCTTCATGGCAATGAAGGTCTCGGTGATGCTGTCAGGGTCGACCTGATCAAGATAGCTTTGGCCCTTTTTCTCGGACACATACTGTCCGCGCACGATGTCGTTGCGTTCCACTGGCTCGAGCGCGCGGATGACTTTCAGTTTCTCGTCGCGCACTGCATCGGGATCGAAACGCGAGGGCGGCTCCATCGCGATAAGGCAAAGAAGCTGCATCAGATGGTTCTGCACCATGTCGCGCATGGCCCCCGACTTGTCGTAGTACTCCGCCCGACCATTCACACCGACCGTCTCGGCGACGGTGATCTGCACATGGTCGATATACTGGGCGTTCCAGAGCGGCTCGAAGAGGACGTTGCCGAATCTGACGGCCATCAGGTTCTGTACCGTCTCCTTCCCGAGGTAATGGTCGATGCGATAGATCTGGTCCTCGCGCAGGAGC
>CAZRNL010000275.1:0-4595 GCA_964601395.1 uncultured Silicimonas sp.
ACTGGGGCGTCGGATCCGCCAGTGCGATCGTCATTATGCTTCTAGTGACGCCGATCCTGGTCTGGAACGTCTATAACGCGCGCAAAGAAATGCGCTGAGGGGGACCGGAGACATGGACAATATCGCAGGAAAGAAATCCCGCCTGACATGGGCGGTGCATATCTCGGTCGCGGCCCTGGTACTGCTCTGGCTCTTCCCGACCGCCGGGCTTTTCATCTCGTCCTTCAGAACCGCTGACCAGATCTCCTCCTCGGGCTGGTGGCAGGCATTGTTCCCGACCGAGCAAACGATCCAGTTGCGGATTGCCGGAGGCAGCGAGGCGGCCCTGGAGAACGGTCGATACGTTGTGATCGGAAACCTTCTGACCGATGATGACGGGCCGGGCGATGAGGCGGTGATCAGCTCGTTCGGCGTCTCGTCACGGGATATCGGTGCTTTCGAGGCCGGTGATACAGCCGAATTCGGTGAAGGTGAGACGCTGACGCTGGAGTCCGACGGCAGCTATGTCTACACAAGCGCCGAAGAGCCGGGCCAGCGCGGCCAGAGGGTCTTCGTCACTGCCGAGACCCCGCCGGCATTCACACTTGGCAACTACGAGACCATCCTGTTCAGCGGAGGCGGGCAGGACAATATGGCCAAGGCCTTTTTCAACACGCTGACGGTGACGATCCCGGCCACGATCATCCCGATCGTCATCGCGGCCTTCGCGGCCTATGCGCTGGCATGGATGGATTTCCCGGGGCGCGCGCTCCTGATCGCGTTGGTCGTGGCGCTGTTGGTCGTGCCGCTGCAACTGGCGCTGATCCCCCTGCTGCGACTGCATCTCGGTATCGGCATCGGCAAGGGCTACCTGGGGGTCTGGCTGGCGCACACCGGCTTTGGACTGCCGCTCGCGATCTATCTCTTGCGCAACTACATGGTGGGCTTGCCGAGAGACATCATCGAGAACGCCAAGGTCGACGGGGCGACGGATTTCCAGATCTTCACGAAGATCATTCTTCCTCTATCGTTTCCGGCGCTTGCCTCTTTCGCCATCTTCCAGTTCCTGTGGACCTGGAACGACCTGCTGGTCGCCAAGGTGTTCCTGATCGACTCGACGGGATCGACCACGGTGATGACCAACCAGATCGTCGAGCTTCTGGGAACGCGGGGCGGTAACTGGGAGATCCTTGCAACGGCGGCCTTCGTATCGATCTCGGTGCCGCTTGTCGTGTTCTTCGCGATGCAGCGCTATCTTGTGCGCGGGCTGCTGGCCGGTTCGGTGAAATAGGGACAGGATGATGAGTTTTCTCGACCCGCGCGTCGACCGGAACAGAACCCTGGTCGCGGATCCCGATTGGTGGCGGGGAGCGGTGATCTATCAGATCTATCCGCGCTCCTACCAGGACAGCAACGGCGACGGTGTCGGCGATCTGTCAGGGATCATCCACCGCTTGCCACATGTGGCCTCGCTGGGCGTGGATGCGATTTGGATCTCACCATTCTTCACGTCGCCGATGCTGGATTTCGGATATGACGTTTCGGACTATCGCGACGTCGATCCCTTGTTCGGAACGCTCGGCGATTTCGACGCTCTAGTAAGCCGGGCGCACGAGTTGGGTGTTCGGATCATCATCGATCTTGTGCTCAGCCATACGTCGGATCAGCATCCGTGGTTCAAGGAAAGCCGGTCTTCGCGCGACAATCCCAAGGCCGACTGGTATGTCTGGGCCGACCCGAAGCTTGACGGGTCGCCGCCAAACAACTGGATCTCCATCTTCGGCGGATCGGCATGGGAGTGGGACGGGCAACGGATGCAGTATTACCTGCACAACTTCCTGACCCAACAACCGGACCTGAACTTCCATAACCCGGACGTGCGGTCCGAGCTTCTCGATGTGACGCGGTTCTGGCTGAACCGGGGCGTCGATGGCTTCAGGCTCGACACGGTCAACTTCTACTACGCTGACGCCCAGTTGCGGGACAACCCGCCGCTGCCGCTCGCGGAGCGGAACGACAATACCGCGCCTTCGGTCAACCCCTACAACTTTCAGGATCATCTTTACGACAAGACCCAGCCGGAAAATCTGGATTTCCTGCGGGATTTCCGGTCGGTGCTCGACGAGTTCGACGCGATCACCTCGGTCGGAGAGATCGGAGAGAGCCAACGCGGTACCCAGGTACAGGCTCAATACACGTCGGACGGCCGGCTTCACATGGCCTACGATTTCGACTTCCTTGCCAATGCCTTTCCAACCGGAACCCGGATCGCTGCGGTGATGGAGAAGATCGAGACCCATGTCGCCAATGGTTGGGCCTGCTGGGCCTATTCGAACCACGATGTGACGCGCCACACCACGCGCTGGAACCTGTCGCAGGCGGCGCATCGCTGCTATGCGGCGCTGCTGATGTCGTTGAAGGGTTCGCCCTGCCTCTACCAGGGCGAGGAACTGGGACTGACCGAAGCCTATGTCGCCTTCGAGGACCTGCAGGATCCTTATGGCAAGCGGTTCTGGCCCAAGTTCAAGGGCCGCGACGGTTGCCGTACCCCGATGCCTTGGGGGCACGACCAGATGAATGGCGGGTTCTCCGACGGCAAGCCCTGGCTGCCGATGGCTCTTGAGCATGTCCAGGTAGCCGCCGACGCGCAGGACCGCGATCCGGATTCGTCACTGAATTTCTATCGCCGCATGATCGACTTCCGGCGCGCCTATCCGGCACTTTTGAAGGGCAGTTACGAGGCGGTCGAGGCCGATGACACGTATCTCGCCTTCATCCGCGAACACGGCAACACACGCGTCTTCTGCGCCTTCAACCCCTCGGGAGAGCCACGCATCGTCGCGCTGCCTCCGGGTGAATGGCGCATCGACCGTGGAGCACCGTTCGAGATAATCGAGACTGCAAACACGATAACCCTGCCGGCCTGGCAGGCGCTTTACGCCACGGCTGGCGAATAGAAACGGGGAGGGAAGTCATGGCCGAACTTTTGCTGACGGATGTCGCAAAATCCTATGGTGAGGTGCATGTCCTGAAGGACATCAACCTCGATATCAAAACAGGCGAGTTGATCGTTTTCGTCGGTCCGTCGGGGTGCGGCAAGTCTACTCTGCTGAGGATGATCGCGGGTCTTGAGAAGATCACCGGTGGTGAGTTGCAGATCGACGGCATGGTGGTCAATGATGTGCCTCCGTCCGAGCGCGGAATCGCAATGGTCTTTCAGTCCTATGCGCTTTACCCGCACATGACGGTGCGCGAGAACATGCAGTTCGCGCTGAAGATCGCCAAGAAATCCCCGCAGGAAATCGAGGAGCGAGTCGAGAAGGCCGCCAAGATCCTTCAGTTGCACAACCTTCTCGACCGCCTGCCAAAGGCGCTTTCCGGCGGTCAGCGACAGCGGGTGGCCATCGGCCGCTCGATCGTGCGCGATCCGAAGGTCTATCTGTTCGACGAACCGCTTTCCAACCTCGACGCCGCCTTGCGCGTTGCAACAAGGATCGAGATCGCGCAACTGAAGGAATCGATGCCGGACTCGACCATGATCTATGTGACCCACGATCAGGTCGAAGCCATGACGCTTGCAACGCGTATCGTCGTTCTGGCGGGTGGTGGGATCGCGCAAGTAGGTGCTCCGCTGGAGCTATACGAACGACCGGAAAACGAGTTCGTGGCCCAGTTCATCGGTTCGCCCTCGATGAATCTCATTCCCGGCAGGATCGTCGGAACCGGCGACCAGACGACGGTAGAGTTGTCGAACGGTGGCCGGGCCCTGTCCGACTATCCGTCGCGTCCCGAGGACATGGGCAAGGCCGTCAATATCGGCGTGCGGCCCGAGGATTTTGTTGCGCCCCAGGACGGAGCCGACCCTTTCTACACCGGCAAGGTGAACATTACCGAAGCTCTCGGCGAAGTGACTCTTCTCTATTTCCAGCCGCAGGAGGGCCGTGATCCGGTGATCGGCAAGCTTGCGGGGATCCATAAGGAATTGCGCGGCAAGGAGGTCTCACTCGGAGCCATTCCTTCGAAAGTGCACGTTTTCCTGGATTCGCAGTCGCTTCTGTACCGCGACAAGCCGGTCAAGAAGATAGCAACCAAGGCGCACTGAGCCAAGACGCAGTCTTTATTGACTTTCGGACGCGACCCAACGAGGCGGGGTCGCGTTTTCTTGTCTATTCGGACCGGATTGCGGTGATGCCTGGCGTGGGCGTCATACCCGGGTGCGCCGACCTGTCACGCTGGCGATAGTCTCGCGACGTGCGAAAGAGCCCAAGTCCAAGGAGCTCTCGCAATGCCGCACTTTCCGCCGCCGCCGCAACTTCCGCCGAAAGCCGGTCTGTTCCGTCGCACTCCGCCTGCGGTCTTTCCGGCGGTGCTTGGTCTGTTGGGCCTTGGGCTTGCCTGGCAGCGCGCGGTCGCGGTTTTCGGATTTCCTGCCGCTCCGGTCCACCTGTACCAGGGGATGGTGACGCTTCTCTTTCTCTTTTGCCTGGCCGCCTACGGTGTGAAAGTCGCGAGCAGACCCGGCGTTGTGGCCGAGGACATGTCGAACCTGCCCGGGCGCACTGGGCTGGCCGCGCTTGCCATCGCACTGATGGCATTGGCGGCGACGCTTGTACCTG
>CAZRNL010000276.1:0-4593 GCA_964601395.1 uncultured Silicimonas sp.
GGCAGGCGCAGAAGCTGATGGTCTGGCGCTACGGTCTTGTTCTGGCTGGCGGACAGTCGGCAAGCGCCGAGCAGATCGACACGATGATCCGCGCAGCGGTCCTGTCCGCGGAACGTTTCTACCCGGCGTTCCAGCTGGTCGCCTGGGGCAACGAAGCCCCCGCTGCCGCGATGGAAATCGCCATGGCGGAGGCTTACGGTCGGGCCTGATCGACGCGTTTCCCGGCGTCCCGTACGTTACAAGGCCTGTCCCCCGGCCTGCGGGCGCATCAAGACCGGGCCGCTTTTGCGGCCCGGCATTTTTTAGGGGCAGGTTAACCATCAGTCGTGAATTCTGTTCGCTTTAGCAATCGCTTAAGCCTGACTGCCCTATCAAGACCTCGCAATTTACGGGAGTGCGAGATGATGGGTTTGCGTTTGTTCAAGTTGGCTGTTCTGGCGGCGTGGATCGGGTCGCCGGTGCTGGCGGACGGTCCCGAGCGGGTCGCGCTTCAGCCAGTCCAGTTTGCCGAGGCTACTCTTGTGGTGATCGATTCCGCCGGTACCGAGACCGTCTACACGCCTACCGACATCGAAGCACTCGGGACCTACCGGATGGTGACGACCACACCTTGGCGCGAGACTCCGGCCGTCTTCGATGGCGGGCTACTCCAGGATCTTCTGACGCGGCACGGGTTGGACGGGGTTCCGGCCATTCGCGTGATTGCCGAGAACGAGTTCGAGTCGATCCTCGAACGCGAGGTCTGGCAAGCCGCGCCCGTGCTGCTGGCAACGCGCGTCGATGGCAGCCCGCATTCGCGCAGGACCCGAGGACCTATACAGTTCGTCGTCTCGATGGACGACTACGAAGGCTCGAATGTCATCGCAGAGCGGCACCTGGTCTGGATGGCATCGCGTATCGAACCCCTGAACTGACACCGGCCCGACAAAGGGGGCCCGACCCGTGCAACGCATTCGGGATACCCCGGTCGGTGCAATCTTCGGGGTTGCCCTCATAGTTGCCTGCTTCTCGATGGCCGGCACCTACTTTACCGGCCAGTTCCGAAGCCTTCAGGACGAACGATCGGTGTTTCAAGGGCTGAAGCTGCGAGAAGGTTTTGTGGCCCTTTCCGATCTTCAGCGAGTGACACTCGTCGTGCTGGGCGCCCTCCGCGAAGGCGAGATGACCAGCGAGAGGGCAGCCGATCTCGAGGCCGCACTCGACTTTCTCTACGTTCGCAACGATGCTTTCCGGACAAGACTTCTGCCCGAAGCAGGCTCCGAAAGCGCGCGCGCCGCGCTCGCGCAGATGGAACACGTCGTGGCACTTGTCGAGGCCGCGAAGGCGCGGCGGTTTGACGATCTTCCCGAACTTTCAGGGGACCTCATCGAAACCACCAATGGAGCAAGGCAACACCTGTTCTCGTATCTCGACGACAAGAGACGGTCGCAGGATATGCTGATGAACGATCAGCAGGACCGGATCGAACACCAGTTGATCCTGCTGCTCGCGTTTCTCTTTTGTCTGACGATTGCCGGCAGCGCTGCGCTGCTTCTGCTGCGTCGCGAGTCCAGGATGAGACGGGAGCTTCAAATCTCGGAGGGTCGCGCCCGCTTTCTGGCCTACTACGATGCGTTGACCGGGCTTCCGAACCGGGTGCTTTTTCGGGATCGCGTTCAGGCGCACCTTGCGGAAGGCCTGGGCTCTGCCATGGTCTTCGTCGATCTCGATCAGTTCAAGGACATCAACGACACCTTCGGACACTCGACCGGCGATACGGTTCTGAAAGCGGTCGCACGAATTCTCGAGAAGACTGCACGGGACGAAGGCGGTCTGGCGGCGCGATTGGCGGGCGACGAGTTCGCGCTCTTTCTGCCGACCGACGATATTCGCGCCGTGGCAGAAATCGGCGAGGGCGTGATCGCGGCTTGCTCTGTTCCCGTCACGTGCGACAATTTCTGTGTCTCCTTCGGCATCAGTCTCGGCGTTGCGACGGGCGCGCTGCTGGGTGAGACGGATGCGACGTTCGAGCACTTGCTGAAAAAGGCGGATTTCGCGCTTTATGCGGCCAAGGCCGCCGGGCGCGGAAGGGTGACTGTCTTCGATGCGGATCTGGAAGCGGAGTTCAACGGTCGCCGGGCGCTTGTGTCAGAATTGCCGTTCGCGATCGAACGGGGTGAGATCGAGGTCTTTCTGCAACCGAAGATACTGATCGGGTCTGGTCTGACGTATGGGTTCGAGGCTCTCGCGCGGTGGAACCGCGACGGCCAGAGGCTGGCCCCTTCGGAATTTGTCGAACTTGCGGAATCGAGCGGTGCCGTCATCGAACTCGACCTGCACGTGCTACGGGCCTCGACCCGCCTGATCGCGGATTGGAACGCGCGCTGCGGAATGCAACTGTCGATCAGCGCCAACTTGTCCGCCGCGCATTTCCGGACCGGCTCGATCGTCGACGAGGTCGCGGATGCGCTTCGCGTCTCGGGCTTGCCGCCCGTCCTGCTGACCCTCGAGATCACCGAGACGATCCAGATCCTGAACTGGGAACAGGTGCACGTCGCGCTCGCGAAGATCCGTGGCATCGGATGCCGCATCGCGATCGACGATTTCGGCAGCGGCTATTCCTCGCTGGCCTATCTTCGGGCCATCGAGGCCGACGAACTGAAGATTGACCGGTCGCTCGTCTCGGAGATCGAACAATCTGACGAGGCGCTTTTCATCCTCGATTCGGTGGTCGACCTCGCCCATTCATTGCGCATGGAGGTCGTGGTCGAAGGTGTTGAGACCGAAAGCCAGTTGCGCAGCGTCGAGGCCCTTGGCTGCCGAAAGGCCCAGGGCTTCCTGATCAGTCAACCGCTTCCAGCGGACGAGGCGCTTCGACTGTTCGGGACCAAATCACCAGTTCCGGTGCTGCGCTCGGCTCCCTGAATGCGGACAGTCGCCAGCTCCACGGGGAGCGATGACCGAGGCGGCCACTCGCCCTGCGGAAGTCTATGCGTTAAGCAGGCGGAAAAAGGAGAAGAGGTCATGACGTTCGGTGACATACCTGCGCGCGGACTGGTGCTGCTCGGCTGCGGCAAGATGGGCAGCGCCATGCTGGCGGGCTGGCTCAAGGGCGGTCTCGATGCTGGCTCGGTCTGGGTGCTCGATCCCAATCCAACGGAATGGGTCGCGGGCCAGGGGGTTCATCTGAACGAACCGCTCCCGGAAGATCCCGCAATGATCGTGGTTGCGGTGAAGCCGCAGATGATGGGCGACGCGCTGCCCCAGGTCGCGGCCAAGGGCGGCGGCGGCACGGTGTTTCTGTCGATCGCCGCCGGGACGACCATCGCGACATTCGAGGCGGCTTTTGGCGCTGCGACCCCCATCATCCGGGCCATGCCCAACACGCCTGCGGCTGTCTGCAGGGGGATCACCGCGCTGATCGGAAACGCACGGGTGTCAGAGGATCGCCTGGTCTTGGCCGAGACCCTGCTGAGAGCGGTCGGCAAGACCGTGCGTCTGGAAGAGGAAGACCAGATGGACGCCGTCACGGCGGTGTCAGGCTCCGGTCCGGCCTACGTATTCCACCTGATCGAAGCGCTGGCGCAGGCGGGAGAGGCCGAGGGCTTGCCTGCGGACCTTGCGATGGAACTGGCGCTGACAACCGTGTCCGGCGCGGGGGCCCTGGCGGAGGGTTCGGACGACAGCCCGACGCAGTTGCGGATCAATGTGACCAGTCCCGGTGGCACGACACAGGCGGCCCTGGAGGTACTGATGGATGAGAAGCTGGGCTTTGCCGCTCTTCTGGGTCGGGCGGTCCATGCCGCGGCGGAGCGGGGACGGGAACTGGGAAAATGATCCTTTCGTTCGACGATTTTCTGAAGGTCGACATTCGGGTGGGCGAGATACGGCGTGCCGAGCCGTTCCCCGAAGCGCGCAAGCCCGCGATCAAGCTGTGGGTCGATTTCGGTCCGGAGATCGGGGAGAAGAAGACATCCGCACAGATCACGAGACACTACACGCCGGACACCTTGCCTGGACGGAAGGTCGTTGCGGTGGTGAATTTCGCGCCTCGTCAGATCGGCAAGTTCATGTCGGAAGTGCTGGTTCTCGGCGTGCCGGACGAAGACGGCGAGGTCGTTCTTCTGAAACCCGACAAGGATGTGCCGATCGGCGGAAGGCTGTACTGATGCCTTCGCTGTTCATCTCGCGCCCGCTTCCCGCTGAAGTCGTCGATGCGGCTCGGGTCCGGTTCGACGCGACGGTCCGCGAAAGCACCGATCCGATGAGCGTCCCGGAATGTGTCGCAGCCTTGACGGATTACGATGCTGTCCTGCCTACCCTGAGAGATCCTCTCAACGCCACGACGCTAGGCAAGGTGATGAATTGCAGGGCAAAAATCCTGGCGAACTTCGGTGTGGGCTACAACCACATAGACGTACCGGCGGCCGAAAAGCTGGGCTTGGTGGTGACGAACACGCCGGGCGCGGTGACGGACGCCACGGCTGACGTTGCGATGATGCTGATCCTGATGACCTGCCGGCGGGCGGGCGAGGGGCGGATCCCGGTGAGTGATGATCTTCTGCGCGTCCTCGAGCGATCGATCGAGATCAGCGAGGCGAGCGGCGGGGCATT
>CAZRNL010000277.1:0-4037 GCA_964601395.1 uncultured Silicimonas sp.
CGGGACACTCGGCGGATCGGGAAGCGTGGATGTCACAAGCATCGCCGGTGCGGCGATCGACAGGGCCGATGGTGCGCCGGGTTTGCCGAGCGGCGAACAGCCGACGCGCCACCGGGTCGAATCGGGCGAGACCGCCTTCTCGATCGCGCGCCTTTACAACGTGCCCGTCGCGGCCTTGGCCGAGTGGAACGGACTGGGCGCGGACCTGCAGCTGCGCGAAGGCCAGTACCTTCTGATCCCGACCCGAGCTTCACAGTCGGATGTCGAGGTCGCGACCATCGCTCCGATCGAGGCTCCCGGGACAGGATCCACCACACCGGTGCCGCCTTCCGCGTCGCAACCGTTGCCGCAGGAAGACACCAGATCAGTCGCCGCCGCGCCAGCGCCAGCGCCTCTGGCAGACACGCAGACCGCAACTTCCGACACGTCGCGCCTGAGGATGCCCGTGCAGGGCCGCATCATCCGTCCCTATTCCAAAGGCAAGAACGAGGGGATCGGCATCTCGGCCAACGCCGGCACATCTGTTGTCGCCGCGGACGACGGCACGGTCGCCGCTATCACACGGGACACTGACCAGGTGCCGATCCTGGTGATCCGCCACGAGGGCAACCTGTTGACGGTTTACGCCGGAGTTGACCAGATCGGCGTCTCGAAGGGCGACAGCGTCAGGCGCGGTCAGAAGATCGCCGTGGTGCGCGCAGCCACGCCTCCCTTCCTGCACTTCGAAGTGCGGGAAGGCTTCGAAAGCGTCGACCCCAATCCGTATCTGAACTGATAGCCGGGCAAGTCCTGCCCCGTACCGTCAGGCGCGCTCGTAATATTCCATCGTCTCGGTATTCACGACGATATCTTCGTCGGGACCGACGAACGGCGGGATCATCACCCGGACACCGTTGTCGAGGATCGCGGGCTTGAAGCTGTTGGCCGCCGTCTGGCCCTTCACGACCGGTTCGGTCTCGACGACCTTGCAAATCACCCGCTGCGGCAGTGTCGCATTCAGCGCCTCGGTATCGTAGTACTCGATGTGGATCGTCATACCGTCCTGCAGGAACGGGCGGCGCTCGCCAAGAAGCTCGGCCGGCAACTCGATCTGTTCGTAGGTTTCGCTATCCATGAACACCAGCATGCCGTCGCTCTCGTAGAGAAACTGCTGATCCTTCTGATCCAGCCGCACCTTTTCAACCTTGTCGGCAGAACGGAACCGCTCGTTCAGCTTGGAACCGTTGCGCAGGTTCTTCAACTCCACCTGCGCAAACGCGCCGCCCTTGCCGGGTTTTACGTGGTCGACCTTGACTGCGGCCCAAAGGCCACCGTTGTGTTCAAGGACATTTCCGGGACGAATCTCGTTCCCGTTGATCTTGGGCATCTGTGTCACCCGATGTTTTTGTTGATTCAGTGGTCGCGCTCCCTATATTTCAGCGGGAACGCGCTGACAAGAAGGCGTGACTCTTGGGAGGAAGGCTGCTAGATATGCGTTTGACGCATAGCAGCCATTCCAAAATAGAAAAGCAAAAGTGGTGTATTAACCCCCATAAGAGGCTCCACGCTCAAAAACGCGGCAAGAACGAAAAGAACAAAGGATCAAGAATGGCTGATTTCGTGGATGGCACGGCATTCAACAACGAGCAAGGCAACCGCGCTCGCAAACTTTTTGCAGCTGTGGTCCTTGCTGCACTCGACGATGCCATTGCCGACGACAAGAAATACGGGAACGGACCCGAGCAGATTGCACGCTGGGCACGGTCCCGCGACGGTCGCGAGGTCCTGACCTGTGCGGGTATCGACCCGAACGAGCGTGTGGTGAAAGGCTTGATGGAATTCGTCTCCAAGGGCGTGCGGACGTCTGTTGCGCTGTCTCGCGAAGAAAGCGAGCGTCGTCATGCGGCCGAAGCACAGGCACGCGAGGCGGCCTGAGCGGAGAAGACTCCCCCTTCATCGGACAAAGGCGCGCCCATTGTGGCGCGTTTTTTGTTGGCGAATCCGTAGTCCAGCGAGAAAGTACTGCGTATTCAAGTCAGGGCAACGCAAGACGGGTTCCGATCCGCGCCGGACCACACTAGATCCGATGACAAGCACAAGGAGAGCTTGCCATGAACGACGACGCCCTGCCCTTCGATACCGCGCACCTCGACAGACTTGCCGACGTGATCGTCGGCACGGGCCTGAACATCGCCCCCGGACAAGACCTTGTCATGACCGCCAGCGCAGAAGCCCTGCCGCTGGCCCGGCGCGTTGCAGCCGCCGCCTACCGGGCCGGAGCGGGCCTGGTTGTGCCCATCCTTTCGGACGAGGCGATCACGCGCGCACGGTACCTGCACGGGCACGACGGCACATTCGAGCGCGCTCCGGGCTGGCTCTATAACGGCATGGCCGAAGCCTATGAGGGCAATGCCGCGCGACTTCATATCGCCGCCGACAACCCGATGGCCCTGTCGGACATGGACCCTGCCAAGGTCAGCGCGGCCGCAAAAGCGAACGCTGCGGCCTACAAGCCCGCGCTTGCCAAGATCTCTGGCTTCGAGATCAACTGGTCCATTGCCGCCTATCCCGGCCGCGCCTGGGCGCAGCAGGTGTTCCCGGACCTCGATCCCGACGCCGCGCAGGCAAGGCTGGCGGCCGCCATCTTCGCCGCTTCGCGCATCGACCGACCCGACCCGGTAGCCGCCTGGGCCGATCACAACGCCGAGCTGGCGGCGCGCCGCGACTGGCTGAACGACCACGACTTCGCCGCGTTGCATTTCCGTTCGGCCCACACCGACCTGACCGTGGGTCTTGCCGACGGTCACCTCTGGATGGGCGGCGCGTCCAGAGCCAAGAACGGCATCACCTGCAATCCGAATATTCCCACCGAAGAAGTTTTCACCACGCCGCACAAAGATCACGTGAACGGGACCGTGCGGGCCTCGAAGCCGCTGGCGCATCAGGGCACGCTGATCGAGGGAATCGAGGTGACATTCGAGAATGGCGTCATCACAAAGGCCAGGGCCGAGCGGGGCGAAGAGGTTTTTCTGAGGCTGATCGACACCGACGAGGGTGCACGCCGGATCGGCGAAGTGGCGCTGGTACCCCAGGCCTCGCCCATCTCGGAATCTGGCGTGCTGTTCTTCAACACGCTCTTCGACGAGAACGCCGCCTGCCACATTGCCCTTGGCCAGTGTTACAAGGATTGCCTGAAAGACACCGCAGGCGCCACTGACGATGACATTGCCGCGCGGGGTGGCAATTCGAGCCTGATCCACGTCGACTGGATGATCGGTGCACCCGAGACCGAGATCGACGGCATCACCCGGACCGGTGACCGTGTCCCGGTGTTCCGGGGCGGAAACTGGGCCAACTGAGAGTTTCTCCGCCTTCGGCACCGACCCGCCGGGGCTCTGCCCCGGAGCCCGGAGTACTTAGGAAAAGAAGAAACGCTCTCCCGGCCTGATCGATTTTCCTGCCGGCGCAAGTACTTCCGGGGGGGTCCGGAGGGGATGCACCCCTCCGGCGCGTCAGAACGGCACGTCGCCCGCGCTTTCGGCTGCGGCAACGTATTGCGCGACGACTTTCTTCTCGCCTGCCTTGTCGAAAGCGACATCCAGCTTGTCCCCTTCGATTGCGACAATCGAGCCGTAACCGAACTTCTGGTGGAACACGCGGTCACCCACGGTGAATGCTGACACCGCGCTGAGGTCGATCACGACGTTGCGCGCTTCCGAGGGCTGGGCCATCCCGCGCGTCTGCGATCGCGTTTGAAGCCGCTTCCAGCCGGGAGAATTATAGACATCCGCCCGGCTGGCGCGTTCATGAAGATCGGATTTCGCCTCGCCCATCTGGGGCGCCGCCGCACCGAAGCCGCCGCCGTAAAGACCCGGAGGCGTCAGTACGTCGACATGCGCCGCGGGCAACTCGTCGATGAAGCGGGACGGAAGCTGTGAGGTCCACTGACCATAGACGCGACGGTTTGCGGCGAAGCTGATCGTGCACAACTCTTCGGCACGGGTGATGCCGACATAGGCCAGGCGGCGCTCCTCCTCGAGCCCCTTGAGGCCGCTTTC
>CAZRNL010000277.1:4047-4555 GCA_964601395.1 uncultured Silicimonas sp.
GCTGCGTTGCGACGGGAAAAGCCCGTCTTCCCAGCCCGGCAAAAACACCGCGGGAAACTCCAACCCCTTGGCCGCGTGCAAGGTCATGATCGAGACCTTGTCTTCCGATTCCTCGTTCTCGTTCTCCATGATCAGGCTGACGTGTTCGAGAAAACCCTGGAGATTGTCGAAATTCTCAAGGGCCTTGACCAGTTCCTTCAGGTTTTCCAGCCGCCCCGGAGCCTCGGGGGTCTTCTCGTTCTGCCAGAAGTCAGTGTACCCGGATTCGTCGAGGATCTGCTCGGCCGTCTCGATATGGCTCGCGCCCGCGCGGATCAGCCCGTGCCAGCGGTCGATCCCCGCGACCAGCCGGGCCAATTCCGCCCCGCCCTTGCCGCCGATCTCGCCTGCCGCCAACAGGAGCCGCGCGCCTTCGACCAGGTTCACCCCGTTCGCCCGCGCCGTCATCTGGATCTTCTGCTGTGCCTTGTCGCCCAGACCCCGCTTCGGCGTGTTCACGATCCGCTCG
>CAZRNL010000278.1:0-4517 GCA_964601395.1 uncultured Silicimonas sp.
GCGATCCAGTGGGATTCGCTTGACGCGGAGATGTCGCGCTCGCTCGATTTCCAGATCGTGCCGGACTATGATGCGCTGTTCGAGATCTACACCGCCGTACGGCGCTAAGCCGCCGCGACGTCTGCAGATGAGACCCTCTGCCCAGTTCGGTCGCGCGCTGCGCGCCGGGCTGGGCAACGGCACCGCCACTCACAGGATCCGCATTGTGCCCGATACGATCTTGCGCCTCGAAGGCGTGACAAAGACCTTTGGCAGTTTCACTGCGCTGCACGGGATCGACCTGGAAATCCTTGACGGGGAGTTCTTTACCATTGTCGGCCCCTCGGGCAGCGGCAAGTCCACGCTGATCCGTCTGCTCGTGGGCATGGACGAGGTGACCTCGGGCAAGATCTGGCTGAGGAATGGCCGCATCGACATGGTTCCCGCCAACAAGCGGCCCACCTGCATGGTGTTCCAGTCGCTTGCTCTATTCCCACACATGACGGTGGGCGGCAACATCGAGTTCCCGCTCAAGCTGCGCGGGTTAAGCCCGTCGGACCGGCGGGCGCGGGCTATGGAGCTGCTCGATCTGCTGCAGTTGCCGGGCGACTACTACACCAAGCGGATCAATCAGTGTTCGGGCGGCGAGCGGCAGCGTGTTGCGCTGGCGCGCGCGCTGGCCTTCGACCCCGAGATCCTGTTCTTTGACGAACCACTGTCGGCGCTTGACTACCGGCTACGCAAGACGCTCGAAAAAGAGCTCAAGGATCTGCACGCGCGCACCGGCAAGACATTCGTCTACATCACCCACAGCCTTGAGGAGGCAATGGTGATGTCGGATCGGATCGCAATCATGCGCAACGGACGTTTCGAGCAGATCGCCAGTGCCGATGACATCTATGCGCGTCCAGTCAGCCGCTTTGTGGCCGAGTTCATGGGCGAGGTGAACCTGTTCGACGTGACCGTAAAGGACGACGGGGGCCTGGCCTCGCAGGGTGCCGACCTGCATGTCAACGCCACGCCTGGCGAACTCGGCCTTGCGCTGATGCCCGCCCGCCGGGCGACGCTGATGGTGCGACCCGAGTTCGTGCGTTTTCTGTCCACCGGCGAGACTGCGGACTTCCTGCTCCGCGGCAGGCTGCATGGCAAGTATGCGCTTGGCTCACGCATCCAGTACGAGGTTGAGCTTGGGTCCGGAATGAACGCGACCGTCGAAAAGCTGCGCGAGGACGCCTTCGTCGGCGCGCCGGGCAGCGAAGTCCTGCTTGGCTTTGACGCCGACGACGTGCATGTGATCGGGGGCGCGTGATGGAACGCAACGACCGCCGTCTTGGTGCACTATCCGCTCTGCCGCTGGGACTGTTGCTGCTGTTCAGCTTCCTCGCACCGCTGTTCCTAGTGGCGATCTTTTCGGTGATGCCGCAGAAAGTGTTCAGCGTGCTGAACACGCCCGATTTCTCTTCCTTCGGGGTGATTCTAAGCCAGGGTTACTACCGGTCACTGCTGTGGTCGCTTGGCATGGCCCTGGCCTCGACGGTGATCCTGTTCCTGCTGTGCTGGCCGCTTGCCTACGGCATGGCCAAGGTCTTTGGCCGGTTCTCGATGGTGCTGACGGTGGCGGTGGTGATGACGCTCTTCGTCTCCGAAAACATCCGGCTGTTTGGCTGGGTGTTGACGCTGATGAAGGGCGGGCTGATCGAGGGTTACATGCGATCGCTGTTCGGGGTGGGCTTCGAAGGGCTGCTCTACAATGTGCCGGCGATCGTCTTCGGGCTGATCTACGTCTATTTTCCGTTCATGCTGTTCCCGCTGGCGCAGGGCATCTCGATGGTGCCCGACGACGCACGACAGGCCGCAACCGACCTTGGTGCCACGCGCTGGCAGGTGCTGACGCAGATCGACCTGCCGCTTGCCGCGCCCGGCATCATGGTGGGGTCGCTCTTGTCCTTTGTGCTTGCCGCCGGTGCGCTGGCCGAGGCCAAGCTGCTGGGCGGACGGGCGGTGATCGTGATGGCTGACGACATAGAGACCGCCTTCACCTTTGGCCAGAACTGGCCGCTCGGCTCGGCGCTTTCGATGGTTCTGATCCTCATCGTGTCGGCGGTGGCGATCATCGGGCTCGCCCGCATCGACCTCGACCTGATCATGGGAAGGAAGCGCTGATGCAGACCTCGCGCGCCACGCGTATCGCGCTTCTTCTCTATGGCATCGTCACCATAGTGGTGCTCTACCTGCCGCTGTTCTCTGTCGGCTTCGCCTCGATCTCGCGCGCGCGGTATCTGACCTTCCCGATCCGCGAATACTCGTTCCGCTGGTATGCCGAAGCGGTGCAGAGCGACACCGTGCACGAGATCGTGGTGACCTCGTTCAAGATTGCTGTGATCGTCACGGTGATCTCGATGGTGGTTGGCTTTTTCGGCGCGCTGGCCTTCGCGCGCTACCAGTGGCGCTATCGCTCACTGTTCCAGAAAGTGATCCTGCTGCCGATCTTCTTTCCGCAGGCGGTGCTGGGGCTGGCGCTGCTGATCTGGTTCAACTCGATTGGCGTGACCCCGACGTGGAAGACCGCCATCGTCGCGCATCTGGTCTGGATCGCGCCGATCGCCACGCTGGTGATCGCGATCCGCGCCTACAGCTTTGACCCGGCGCTTGAGGAGGCGGCGCGCGACATGGGCGCCTCGACCTTCACCATCCTGCGCGAGATAACGCTGCCGCTTCTGATGCCCGGGGTGATCTCGGCGGGGCTGTTCGCGTTCCTTCTGAGCTGGGGCAACTTCCCGCTGTCGCTGTTCACGACGGGAGTGGATTCGACGCTGCCCGAATGGCTGTATGCGCGGATGGTGGCCGGCTACTCGCCGCTGGTGCCGACGCTGGGCGTGCTTTCGGTGGTGGGGTCGTTCCTGCTGATCACCCTCGCCTTCACGCTGCGCTGGATGCTGCGTGGGCGCCAGGTCCAAATGCAGGAAGCCAAATGAAGCGGGCAGATCAGAGATTCGAGAGACCAGGGAGGACAACACCATGCTGACATCGATCAAGGGCAAGAGCGTAATCGTTACCGGCGGCTCCAAGGGCATCGGCCGCGGCATCGCCAAGGTCTTCGCGGCGCAGGGCGCGAAGGTTACGCTTGCTGCGCGCGGCGAGGAGGCGCTTAGGCAAACGTGCGACGAGTTCAACGCCGCCGGAGGTTCTGTGCGCTATGAGGTCTGCGATGTCTCGCACTGGGACAGCGTGCGCGGCATGGTCGACAGCACCGCCGCCGCGCAGGGCGGACTTGACATCATGTGCGCCAACGCCGGCGTCTTCCCGCAGACCAAGATGGTCGACATGGACCCCGCCGAATGGGACGAGGTGATGGCCACCAACCTGCGCTCGTCTTTCCTTGCGGTGAAGGCGTCGATCCCGCACTTTCAGAAGGCAGGCAAGGGCCGCGTGGTGCTGACTTCGTCGATCACCGGGCCGGTCACTGGCTATCCGGGATGGACGCACTATGGTGCCTCGAAGGCGGGTCAACTCGGGTTCCTAAAGACTGCGGCGATGGAACTCGCGCGCTACAACACCACGATCAACGCGGTGATGCCGGGCAACATCTATACTGAGGGGCTGCTAGGCCTCGGCCAAGAGTATCTTGACCAGATGGCGGCATCGATCCCGCTGAAACGGCTTGGCGTTGTCGAGGATATTGGCAATGCAGCGCTGTTCTTCGCCTCTGAAGAGGCGGGTTACATTACGGGTCAGCAGATCGTAATCGATGGCGGGCAGATCATCCCAGAATCGCTTGCCGCGATCGCAGACATCTGACACCGGCGCGGAGGCACCCGATGGCAACGTCCGATATCCCCTATGAGGAACTGCTCGCTCTCTTGTATCGGCTGGCGAACGCCTCGCTCGCGCGCTGGGACATCCCTGCAAACGCCGAGGCAACGTTGATCAACGTCTCGGAGAATTGCACCTACATGGTGAAGGCACCGGGCGGGTTCCGGTCGATCCTGCGGATACATCGCGAGAACTATCACAGCCGGCGCGCGATCGAGTGCGAGCTTGCCTGGTCCGCTGCACTGAAATCCGACGGCAAGGTCGCCACGCCGGGCGTATACCTCGGGCGCGACGGACAGGCGATCCAGTCGGGCATCGTGTCAGGTCTGCGCAACCCGCGCTACATGGTGATGTTCCACTTTTCGGAGGGTGCCGCCCCGGACCCTGACCATGACCTCGTCGAGCCGTTCCGCGAGCTTGGCGCGATTGCGGCGCACACGCACCTGCACTCGGTCCGCTGGCCGAAGCCGCAGCCCTTCGAGCGACTGACCTGGGATCTGGAGACCGTCTATGGCAAGACCCCCACTTGGGGCGACTGGCGCGACGGGCCGAACATGACGCCGCAGATCCGCACGGTGCTGGAGGAGACCGAGACGCTAGTGCGCGCCCGACTTGCCGCCTTTGGCAAGGGGCCCCACCGCTACGGACTGATCCATGCCGACATGCGGCTTGCAAATCTGCTGATCGACGGACACGGCACCCGGCTGATCGACTTTGACGATTGC
>CAZRNL010000279.1:0-4512 GCA_964601395.1 uncultured Silicimonas sp.
CGGTCTGGAAGGGCGGAAAGCCGCTGTTCGCAGGCGACAAGTACGCCGATCTAAGCCAGGAGGCGTTGTACTACATCGGCGGTATCCTGAAGCACGCCAAGGCGCTGAATGCGTTCACCAACCCGGCGACCAACAGCTACAAGCGCCTGATCCCCGGTTTCGAGGCCCCCGTCCTGCGCGCCTATTCGGCCCGCAACCGCTCGGGCTGCGTTCGTATTCCGTGGGCGGAATCGCCCAAGGCCAAGCGTGTCGAGGCCCGTTTCCCGGACCCCGCCGCGAACCCCTACCTGGCGTTCTCGGCCCTGCTGCTGGCCGGTCTCGACGGCATCAAGAACAAGATCGATCCGGGCGACGCCATGGACAAGGATCTCTACGATCTGCCGCCGGAAGAGCTGGAAGGCATCCCGACCGTCTGCGCCAGCCTGCGCGAAGCGCTGGGCGAACTGGAATCCGACATGGACTTCCTGCTGGCTGGCGACGTCTTCACGAAGGGCCAGATCGAGGGCTACATGGATCTCAAGTGGGAAGAGATCTACGCCTTCGAGCACACTCCGCACCCGATCGAATTCAAGATGTACTACAGCTGCTGAGGCATTCCTCACGGCGGTGGCGTGAATGGGCGTCCCGAAAGGGGCGCCCTTTTTCGTTGGTAAGCTATGCTGACCGACGCGACCCGGAGAGTCGTGACGCCATCACTCCTCTTGCATGCCGCGAGGCGTGAGTTTGAGCGAGGCGCGGACAGTCGAAGATGCAACAGGATTGGAGCGGGTGCCGCTTCATGCTAAAGCTTTCGCCAGTCTTCCTTTCCGTATCTGAGTTATCGAGATGGGCTCTGTAAGATTTGTACTGGCTGTCGCCGTCGTTCTTGAGCATGCATTTGGAAGAGCATTTTCCGGGGGTATTTTTGCGGTTCAGCTTTTTTTCGTCGTTTCAGGTTTTTACATTTCCTATATCCTGATCGAAGCCCAAAGCTATCGGACGATCAGAGGGTTTTACTGGAACAGGTTACTTCGGCTTTTCCCGATCTATTGGACGGTCGCTCTCGCATCACTCGTGATGTATCTCGGCGGAGCAATCGTCTTTGGAAATCTCCCGCCATTTCTTGCGACCTATCAGCATCTTGATGCCCTGAGCACAGCCTTGATGGCACTGACAAATCTATTCCTTGTCGGCCAGGACTGGGTGATCTTCGCAGCCGTTGAAGATGGCGCTCTTGTTTTCTCTGAAGACTACCACGAAGAAGATGTCTGGGTCTGGCGAGGACTTCTGGTGCCTCCCGCATGGGCGCTTGGAATCGAACTCACGTTTTACCTGATGGCACCCTTCATCCTGCCAAGGCTACGACTTCTCTTTGTTCTTCTGGCCATTTCAATTGCCATCCGCCTTTGGCTGATCTCGATTGGACTGGGTTTGCAGGATCCCTGGAACTATCGGTTTTTTCCAACGGAACTGGCACTTTTCATCCTTGGCGCTTTGTCGCATCAGCTTTGGCGACCTTTCGTCCAAGCGAAAGGGTTTTTGACGCCTGGGAGCGCGGCGTCGATCACTTCGATAATAGTCGTGCTTCTGCTCGTCTGCGTTGCATTGCACATCTGGCCGATAAGGATTCCGTTGCTGGCGATTTTCGTTCTTTCATTGCCGTTCCTGTTTCACTTTCAGCGCCTCCGCCCGTGGGATCACTGGATCGGAGAATTAAGCTATCCGATCTATATTCTGCATTGGAGCGTGATGTACCCGGTCAGTTACGTTTGGGATAAGTACACCGGTCTTCCGGGGTATCAGGGGCTTGATGAAACGGCGGTAATCCTCGCTTTGACGTTGATCGGGAGCATCGTCCTCAAGAGAGCCGTCTCCGATCCGGTGGAGAGAATACGAGACGAGATTCGCGCCAAAACCTGAAGCGGTCTCGTGCGGAACCTGCATGGTCCGGAAGTCGCCAACTTCAGTGCGGGATGAGGTCTGTCCAATGACGCTGCGTAGACCGGTCATTCGGATATCGGGTTCGCGAAGACCGCTTCGACCCTGCCGTTTCCCTTTCCATCGCCCTTGCACCCGTCTAGGAACAACCCGGTTCAGACACGCGAGGCACCATGTCGGTTTCCATGCTCTCCACCTTCGTCAAGCCGATGCATCCCGAGGGGCGGAGGTTCGTGGGCATCGCGGCTGCGATCACGGTTGTCCTGTTCCTGGTTTGGGAGCCCTTGGGGTGGCTGGGCCTCGGGCTGACGGTCTGGGTCTATTACTTCTTCCGCGATCCGGTGCGGACGGTGCCCGCGCGGCCCGGCGTCATGGTATCGCCCGCCGACGGTGTGGTCTCGCTTCTCGAACCTGCCGTGCCGCCCGCCGAACTGGGGCTGGGCGAGGGCAAGATGCTGCGAGTCTCGGTCTTCATGTCGGTCTTCAACTGCCACGTGAACCGGCTGCCCGCCGCAGGCCGTATCGAAACGGTCGCCTACCGCGCGGGCAAGTTTCTGAACGCGTCGCTCGACAAGGCTTCCGAGGACAACGAGCGCAATGGCATGACCGTCACACTGCCCGACGGGCGGCGCTACGGCGTTGTGCAGATCGCTGGGCTGGTGGCGCGGCGCATCCTCTGCTGGGCCGAGGAGGGGCAGGAGATGGCTCTGGGCGAGCGGTTCGGCCTGATCCGCTTCGGCTCTCGGCTGGACATCTACCTGCCCGAAGGCGCGACGCCATTGGTGCGGATCGGCCAGACCATGGTCGCCGGAGAGACCGTAATCGCGGACCTGACCGGCGCGACGGCTGAGGGTTGAGCGATGTCCGACCCGACCCCTGACGGCGACCCGACAGGCGAGGAAAGCCCGGTCCCGATCCTGATGCTGCTGCCGAACATGGTCACTCTCATGGGGATGAGTTTCGGCCTGACTGCGATCCGGTTCGCAGTCGAGGGGCGTTTTACGGCGGCGGTCTTCATGGTCCTTCTTGCGGCTCTGGCCGACGGGCTGGACGGGCTGCTCGCGCGGCGGCTGGGAGCCGAATCGCCGATGGGCGCACAACTTGATTCGCTCTCGGACTTCCTGTGTTTCGGTGTCGCGCCGGCCTTCCTGATCTATCAGTTTCATCTGATGCAGGCGGGCAGGACCGGGTGGGTTTTCGTGCTTCTTTTCGCTGCCGCCACATGTCTGAGGCTTGCCCGGTTCAATGTCATGTCGGACAAGGCCGAGCCCGGTATCGGGCCGAAGACGCATTTCGTAGGCGTTCCCGCACCCGCGGGTGCATTCCTGGGGCTTCTGCCGATCTTCCTGACGCTTGCCGGCGTCTTCGAGCGGGGAGCTTCGCCGGTCGGCGTCTCGCTCTGGCTGGCCATCGTCGGTGTCCTGATGATTTCAAAGCTCAGAACACCATCGCTCCGGACATTCAAAGTGCCCCGGCGGATGACCCCGGTGATCCTGTTCGCGACAGTCGTGGGAATCGGTTTCAGTGTGACCCATCCCTGGCACCTTCTGGTCGCGCTGAATCTTGCCTACCTTGCGGCAGTGATGCATGCGCTGATCCGGGTGCGGGGCCGGATTTTCAGCTGATACGTCTTGATAGGACCTCGATCGCACCTGGAAGGATCGTGTGTGCGGGCTAACCCGAAACCGGACCCGATCCACTTGGGGGGCCGTTCCTTCTCAGCCCTGAAACCTTTGACCCACATCAAAGCCCGATCCGTCTCTACCTGACACAACACAATCGCGAACAGTGTCAGGTATACCGATGTCTTCCAACGAGGCTCCCTCACTCTATGCCGCGCGCGAACCGGTGTTCCCGCGTCGGGTGTCGGGTAAATTTCGCACGCTCAAGTGGTGGATCATGGGGATCACGCTGGGCATCTATTACCTGACGCCGTGGTTCCGCTGGGACCGGGGGCCAAACCTTCCGGACCAGGCGGTGCTGGTCGACATGGCCGGGCGGCGGTTCTATTTCCTCTGGATCGAGATCTGGCCGCACGAGTTCTATTTCGTGGCTGGGCTTCTGATCATGGCCGGGCTGGGGCTCTTTCTGTTCACCTCGGCGCTTGGTCGCGTCTGGTGCGGTTATGCGTGCCCGCAAACTGTCTGGACCGACCTGTTCATACTGGTCGAGCGCTGGATCGAAGGCGACCGCAACGCGCGCGTGCGTCTCTGGAACGCCCGTTGGGATGTCCGCAAGTGGCGGTTGAGACTGACGAAATGGGCGGCCTGGCTGCTGATCGCATTGGCGACGGGCGGGGCTTGGGTTTTCTATTTCACCGATGCACCTACGCTGGCGCGAGATCTGCTCACGTTCGACGCTCATCCCATCGCCTACACCACTATCGGCATTCTGACCGCCACCACATTCCTGTTCGGCGGTTTCGCGCGCGAACAGGTCTGCATCTACATGTGTCCGTGGCCGCGCATTCAGGCCGCGATGATGGATGAGGACACCTTGACCGTCGGTTACCGCGATTGGCGGGGCGAGCCGCGCGGCAAGGGCAAGGATCGTCAGGACCTCGGCGACTGCATCGACTGCAATGCCTGCGTGAAC
>CAZRNL010000280.1:0-4499 GCA_964601395.1 uncultured Silicimonas sp.
GGGCAGCCAGTCCTCGCGAAAGAACACGCCCTTGCTGGTCCCGCCGCGCATGTAGACGCATCGAATGGGGGTTTGCATCGTCATCGCTGCGGTCCCGGCTGCCTGTTGAAGATCTCGCGCAGCACGAAGGGGACGATGCCTCCGTGGCGGTAGTATTCGACCTCGATCGGGGTATCGAGGCGGACCACGAGCGGCACCTCCACGTGGCCGCCGTCGCTGCGCGAGATCACGAGCGTTGCGCCCTGCCGCGGCGTCAGGGGTCCGCCCAGCCCCTCGATGTCGAAGGCCTCCGACCCGTCGAGGCCCAAGCCGTCCCGGGTGAAGCCGGGCGCGAATTCCATCGGCAGGACGCCGAGGAGGACGAGGTTGGAGCGGTGGATGCGCTCGAAACTCTCCACGATCACGGCGTCCACGCCCAGAAGCCGGGTGCCCTTGGCGGCCCAGTCGCGCGCCGACCCGGTGCCGTACTCCTTGCCGCCGAAAACGAGCACCGGCGTGCATTCGCGCTTGTAGGTCATCGCGGCGTCGTAGATCGCCACGACCGCGGACTGGCCCGAGGGCGCGCGATAGATGGTGCGGCCGCCCTCTTCGGGCGCGCCGTCGTTGCGTGCAGGCAGCATCAGGTTCTTGATGCGGCGATTGGCGAAGGTGCCACGCATCATCACCTCGTGATTGCCGCGGCGAGAGCCGTAGGAATTGAAGTTGGCCGGCTTGACCTGCTGTTGCTGAAGATAGGCGCCTGCCGGTGTGTCGGCACGGATCTCGCCCGCCGGACTGATGTGATCGGTCGTCAGCGAGTTGCCGAAGATCGCAAGCGCCCGCGCACCCGTGACAGACCGCTTGGGCGGGGGATCGAGATCGAAATTCTCGTAGAAGGGCGGCCGCAGCAGATAGGTGGAGTGCGGCCAGTCGTAGATCTGCCCCGCGCCGGACGGCAGGGCATCCCAATCCGCGCCGCCGTCGCTCAACCGGGCCGTGGCGCGGAACGAGTCCACGCCGACATGGTCCCGGATCACGGCCTCCACCTCGGCGTCCTTCGGCCAGATGTCGCGCAGGAAGACCGTGCGACCGTCCGCGCCGGTGCCGACAGGCTCGGTCGCGATGTCGATGTCCATCGTGCCGGCCAAGGCATAGGCCACGACCAGCGCGGGCGAGGCGAGGAAGTTGGCCTTGATGCTGCCATGGATGCGGGCTTCGAAATTGCGGTTCCCGGAGAGGACGGCACAGCCGACGAACTGTTCTTCTTCGAGCACGCGCTCGATGGCGGGATCGAGCGGCCCAGAAAAGCCGATGCAGGTGGTGCAGCCATAGGCGACGACATCGAAGCCGAGCGCTGACAAGGACGGGAGCAGCCCGGCGCGGCCGAGATAGTCGGTGACCGCCCGTGACCCGGGGGCAAGCGATGTCTTGATCTGGGGTGCAACCCTCAGCCCAAGGCGTTCCGCATTCCGCGCCAGAAGACCCGCTGCCACCATCGCCGAGGGATTAGAGGTGTTGGTGCAAGACGTGATGGCCGCGATCAGCATGTCGCCGTGACCGATGGAGAAGGCTTCGTCGCCGCTCCGGACGTCGACCCTGCGCCCGAGGCCGGCAGGATCCGCCCCGTAACCGCCCTCGGAGGCCGGGGTCGCCAGCATCGCGCGAAACCGCGCCTTCGCATCGGTCAGCGCGATGCGGTCCTGTGGCCGACGGGGGCCTGCGATGCAGGGCACCACTGCGGAAAGGTCGATGGTGATGACGCGGGAATAGTCGATATCCCCCCGCTTCGGCATGCCGAACAGCCCCTGCGCCGAGAGATAGGCCTTGAGCAGGTCCGTCGGCCGATCGGTCTCGCGGAAATAGTCGAGAACGGCCTCGTCGGTGGGAAAGAAGCCGATGAAGGCCCCGTATTCGGGCGCCATGTTGGCGATGGTCGCACGTGTCGGCACGGGCAATGCCTCGACGCCTGTGCCGAAGAACTCCACGAAATCCCCGACAACACCTTCCTGGCGGAGCCGCTCCGTGATGCTAAGGACGATATCGGTCGCCGTCACGCCGACCGGAACATTCCCCACCAGCTCGACCCCGGTAACGTCGGGGGTAAGGAAGTAGATCGGCTGCCCAAGCATGCCCGCCTCGGCCTCGATTCCGCCGACACCCCATCCGAGCACCCCGATGCCGTTCACCATCGTGGTGTGGGAATCCGGGCAGACCACTGTATCGGGGAAGTAGACCCCGGACACCTCGCGCACTCCCGTCGCCAGGCGTTCCAGATTGACCTGATGGCAGATCCCCACGCCGGGCGGGATGACGTTCACTCCGGCAAAGGCCTGCGCCCCCCACTTGAGGAAGCGGTAGCGTTCCTCGTTGCGCTGGAACTCGAGCCGCATGTTCCGCTGGAGGGAAAGCGGCGAGCGCACGCTGTCCACCTGAACGGAATGGTCGACGACGAGGTCGACATGGACCAGAGGCTCGATCAGGGCGGGATCTCGGCCGAGCTCGACGGCCGCGTCGCGCATGGCTGCAAGGTCGGCAATCAGGGGGACGCCGTTGAGATCCTGCAGGAGAATGCGGGATGGAACCAACGGGACTTCGCTCTGCCGCTTCCCGTTCGGCTGCCAGCCCGCCAGTTCCTTCACGTGCTGAGAGGTGATCTTCTTGCCATCGCAGTTACGGACGGCGGCCTCGAGCAGTATCCTGATCGAAACCGGCAACCGTGAGATCTTGCCTGCTCCGCGGCGTTCCAGCTCGGGCAGAGAATAGAATGCGCCCGCGCCGCCACCGGGCAGGTCGAACTCCTCCAGCACATCGAATTCTGCTGCCGGTGCGTCGAGCATCGGTCATCCCCTCCCAGGATGGTATGCACCCAGTGGCCTCTCCGGCCGTCTTGGGTCAGACCATGTGTAGCGAGGGCGAGAAGCCTCGGACCAATACGCGTGCTGGGGTGGACACCAAAGAAAAACTATTGGGGGGCGTGTGCCGGCGCCGTTTCCCGACTGGCGCTCAGCCTCTCTGGCGATCGCCCCGGGCGACGGATCGGAGAATCTCGACGAATGCGGTCAAAGCTGCAGACTCCACCACATTGGTGGGTCTGATCAGTTCGGCCGAGAGTTGCTGAACAGGTTCGATGGGGCGGGCAACGAGCCCGGGCGGTTGGATCGCGGCAAAGTAGAAGGGTTCCACCAGAGCCAAGCCGACGCCCTGATGAACCAACCGAATGGCGGTGATCGTCTGACTGACCTGCACGGACAGGTTCGGCTGCAGGTCGAACTCGTTGAAAAGGTTCTCCACCTTGGCGCGCAGCCAATCGCCGTCGTCATAGGTGATGATCGTCTCCCCTGCGATATCCGTCACCTCCACATGGCTCTTGCCGGCAAGCGGGTGGCTTTCCGGCATGACGCAGATCATCGCGCCCTTGGCCAGTTCTTCCGTCTCAAGTCCGCTGTTGTTGATCTCTCCATAGCAAACCCCGAGGTTGAGTTCGCGCGCCACGACACGCTCGATGATGTCGGGGGTCTGCAGGGAATGGATCGTCACATCGACCTCGGGATGGGATCGCGCAAAGATCGAGACCGCGTCGACGATGTAGCCGTTGGACAGCGCCAGCGTACCGGCGACGTTGATGCGCCCGAGCCGACCCTGCGCAAGGGAGCGTGCGTTCTGGCTTACCCGATTGACCCTTCGGAAGATGTCGGAGATCTCGGGGAAAAGCGCCTCGGCCTCGGGCGACGCCTTCAGTCGCCCGCCCGCCCTTTCGAAGAGCTGCATGCCCAGTTGCGACTCCGTATGCTGCAGGACCGTGCTGACCGAAGGTTGCGACACGTTCAGCAGCTTGGCCGCCCCTGTCACCGATCCGGTCTGCAGGATCGCGTGCAGCACCTCGATTTGTCGCAGTTTCATGAGGCCCTCCACCGCAGAGGCTGGGCGATGATCGCCAGCCGTTTTCATGCCATCGGTCGTTTTTCTTTGCTCTGCATATACCGGCCTCGCCGTCTGTCGGCTGCCGGTAAGCGGCACCCATCAGAAAGTGGTAGCGTTCGCGGCAACCGCGGTCGCTTGAGTTGTATACAGGTTTCGCGTTCGAATGCCTAACCCCAGCGTGAAGAGCGGTTGGCAAACATCAGACCCTCCGTGCCAATAAGCGTGAGACATCCGGCTGGGTGAAGTTTACCCTTGAGGGCGCAGGAGAACGAACCGATGGTGATGCCCTCACAGTTCCCGCTTTCGCCGGATGCCGGGTCTGACGACAATTCTTGCCCGACCTCGCCCGCCCGCGTGGTGGCGGCGCCGGCGGCGCCTGTGGCCGAGCTGACGCGCACGGCGAAGCGGCGCAGCTTCACGGCGACATACAAGCTTCGGATTCTGGCTGAGACGGACCGCGCTGCGGATGCGGGCGGCATTTCGGCCATTCTGCGTCGGGAGGGGCTTTATTCCTCGGCGCTGACCGATTGGCGCCGGGCGCGCGCGGCAGGCGCGTTGGGGGCGTTGGAGCCGCGCCGGCGCGGGCCGCGAAAGGCGCC
>CAZRNL010000281.1:0-4476 GCA_964601395.1 uncultured Silicimonas sp.
CTGTGGCAGCGCTCCGGCCAGAACGGCAGAGCCCGGATCGACGTGGTCCGCCGAGAAAACACCGGGCGCGGTGTGAAAGCGCCCCTCGACGGGTGGCAGGGGCGCGCTTTCCCAGTCGCCGAAGTCGCCATCGTTGAATGCGAAGAGCTTTCCGTGCGCCTTCGACAGCACTTCGCCCACCGTCGTGCGTTTGCGGACATCCTTCAGGATCGAATCGACGCCATCGGTTTTCTGACCATCCACGGCGATGACGCCATCTGTCGCTCGCCGCGCATCATGGATCATCGCGCGCGCCTCTGCCTTGGCGCGGGGCAAGGACACGATTGCCGCCGAGTAGGGGCCCGTGATCCCGGTTGCGACGGCAAAGCCGGCTTCGCTGAAGGCGCGATGGTCCGGAAAGTGGCGCGTCACGACCTCGACGCGGTCTTTTGGCAAGTCCGAAAGGTCGTCGCCCGCTCGAGCACCAATCACCGCGATCCGACCGGACACGGGCAGCGAAAGGGCGCCTGTCTCAAGCGCAAGGCCAAGTCTGTCAGAGAGCATAGGGTCCAGGGCGCGCGGGCCCTTATTCCTTTTCCATGGTGCATTGCAGCGGGTGCTGGTGCCGCCGTGCGAAATCCATCACCTGGGCGACCTTGGTTTCGGCCACCTCGAAAGAGAAAACGCCGACGACCGCGAGGCCCCTCTTGTGGACGGTCAGCATCAGGTCAAAGGCCTGCGCATGGCTCATCCCGAAGAACCGCTCCAGCACGTGGACCACGAACTCCATCGGCGTATAATCGTCGTTAAGCAGCATCACCTTGTAGAGCGGTGGCCGTTGTGTCTTTGGCTTGGTCTCCGTCAGGACACCAGCATCATCCTGCGGCTTGTCCTTGTCGGCCATCATATGCAGGTTGATTGAAGTCACGTTTGCCTTCGGTGTGTTGTTGGATCGCTGCGCAATATAAGCGAACTGCGCCCCGAGAAAAGAGCGGAGACACCGGAAGGGCGGGAAAGAATGCTGACAACCATCTGTTTCGATGCCGACGACACCCTCTGGCACAACGAACGGTTCTTTCACCTGACCCAGGACCGGTTCGCCGACTTGCTGCGTGACCATGCAGATTCCGACCATCTGGCCGAAAGGCTTCTGGCGGCCGAGCGACGGAACATCGCGCACTACGGATTCGGAATCAAGGGCTTCGTCCTGTCGATGATCGAGACCGCCCTTGAAGTCACCGACCGTCGGGTGCCGGGAGCCGTGATCGCCGAGATCATCGCGGCGGGGCAGGAAATGCTGCGGCATCCGATCGAACTGTTGCCGGGTGCCGAAGACGCCATAGCCGCGCTGGCCGGAGATTTCTCGCTTCTGCTGGTGACCAAGGGCGATCTTCTGGATCAGGAACGCAAGCTCGCCCAGTCAGGGCTGGGCGAAGCGTTCGACGGGGTCGAGATCGTTTCGCACAAGACGCCCGACGTCTATCGCGCGATATTTGCCCGTGCCGGGGTCCGGTCCGGGAATGCGCTGATGGCCGGCAATTCGCTCAAGTCCGACGTCAATCCGGTGATCGGCGCGGGCGGCTGGGGCGTTCATGTTCCGCATGGACTCACGTGGCTGCTTGAGGCGGCCGAGGCTCCGGAGGACCATCCAAGATACCGCAGAATTGCATCTCTGGCGGAATTGCCCACCCTCGTGCGGGATATTTGCCACAACATGTAGCGTATTTTGGGAACTGGGAAACTTCATGTTGTGGCAAGATATTGCCATGATTCGAACACGAAATATTCACCATTTTCCGATGGATTCGAACATGTTAGGGTCACTGAAAATGTGACGGAACCGGCGCTCAGAAGACCGGTCCGCGAGGCAGAAATAAAGGGGCAGTATCGTGATGTCACGGGCATCCGTATTCGTCGCGCAGGCAATCGCCATTGTCATGCTGATGGTATTCACACCGCTCGCCGCGGCAGCCGCGCCGTATGCGGCGATGGTCATTGATGCGCGCAACGGCAAGATACTCCACTCGCGCAATGCCGACACCCGGCTGCATCCCGCGTCGCTGACGAAGATGATGACGCTCTACGTGATCTTCGACGCGATCGAGAAGGGCGAAATCTCGCTCGATACGACCGTCGTTATCTCGCGGAAGGCCGCGTCCGAACCCCCGTCGAAGCTTGGTCTCAAGGCCGGGCAGAAAGTCGCCTTCCGCCACCTGATCCGGGCGGCCGCCGTCAAGTCGGCCAACGATGCCGCAACGGCGCTGGGCGAGGGGCTTTCGGGCAGTGAAGCCGCTTTCGCGCGTCGGATGAACCGCATGGCCCAGGCCCTCGGCATGACCCGGACCACCTTCCGCAACGCGCACGGATTGACCGAGGACGGGCATCTGTCGACCGCACGCGACATGACGGTCCTGGGCCGCCACCTGTTCTACGATTTCCCGGAATACTACAATCTATTCTCGCGCACGACGACGAACGCGGACGGCAAGACCGTCTACAACACCAATCGCAAGTTCCTTGGCGCTTACCGAGGTGCGGATGGGATCAAGACCGGCTACACGCGCGCGGCCGGATTCAACCTCGTTGCCTCTGCCGAGCGCGGCAACGAGCGGATCATCGCGACCGTCTTCGGCGGCCAGTCGGTTGGCTGGCGTAACACTCAGATGGCGGAACTTCTCGACCTCGGGTTCGACCGCGCGCCAACGCGGGTCGCGGTCAACAAGCCGTCGCGCCCGGTGCTTGTGGCCGAAGCGGCCCCTGCGGCAAGTGCGGGCACCACGATTCGCGCTTCGGGCGCGGTGAACCGGTCCCCACGGCCCGCGCTGCGTCCTCTAGCTGCGCCGCCCGAAGAGGTGCTTGTTGCGATGGCAGACGGAATTGCCAACGCTCTGGCCGAAGTCGCTGTCGCGCAAACGGCGTCGGAACCTGCTGTCGAAGCCGCGGTGGAAGCTGCTTCGGTGGCTCCCGCGGCCCCCCCCGCAGTCATGGCGGCCAGTCTTGCCGGTGCTTTGCTGCGACCTGCGCCTCGTCCGGTCGTGGCAGAAGGTTCGGCCCAGGAAGACGACGTACCCGAACAGATGATCGTAACCCGGCTTTCGACGTCGGGCGGACAGCACTGGGGTATCAACGTCGGTCGGTTCGCGACCCGTTACGAGGCCGAGAAAGTCTTGTTGCAAACCGCGCTAGTCGAGATGTCCACGCTCGATGATGCGCTTCGCAAGGTCGTCCGCAGTCCGCGTGGGTGGGAAGCGAACTTCCTCGGATTGTCCGAAGCCCAGGCGGATCTGGCGTGCCGCAGGCTTCACGCCCAAAACGTAAGTTGCAGCCCGGTCGGTCCGGGCTGAGATCGCCCAGACCCCGGCGGGGCGTCGCGAAGGCCTAGCCGACTTCTGCCAGACGTTCCATCGCGGTCCTGAGCCGCGACGCTTCCTCTTCCTTCTGCGAAAGCAATTCGCGCGTTTCTTCGACCACGTCCTCTGGCGCACTTTCCAAGAACTTGGGGTTCGACAAACGTCCACGTAGCCCCCCGAGGTCCTTGCCGAGTTTCTCCAGAGCCTTGTCCAGGCGGGATTTTTCCGCGCTGACGTCGATCAGTCCGGCGAGCGGAAGGGCGAATGTGCCTCCGTCGACGGCGATGGTCGCCGACCCTTTCGGAGCGACTTCGGCAGGTGTCAGATCCGCAATGCCGGCTTCGCGGTCGCGCAGGATGATCGTTTCGTTCCGCGCCCAGGCGGCTTCGCCCGCCGCGTCGAGCGACAATTTCAGAAGCGGCGCCTTCAGCGACTTCGGGACGTTCATCTCGCCCCGAACGGAGCGCACCTTTTCGATCAGGTCGCGGACCCAGTTCAGTTCGGCCATGGCAGCTTGATCAACCAGTTCAAGGTCATAGGTCGGCCACTCGGCGTGGATCAGCATCTTGTCGCGCTTGCCTGAAAGGCCCCAGAGTTCCTCGGTGATGAACGGCATGATCGGGTGCATCATGATCAGCAACTGATCGAGCGCCCAGCCCATCACGCGCCGCGTTTCCTCGCCGGCGTCGGTCTCCATCAGCGGTTTCGAGAACTCCAGATACCAGTCGCAATAGGTGTAGGTGAAGGCGTAGAGCGTGTTCGCCGCATCGTTGAACCGGAACGCCGAAAGCGCCTCGTCCACTGCGACCCGGGTCTTTGCGACCTCGCCCACGATCCATTTATTCACTGTCTGTTTCGCGTCGGTATTGCGTCGGTATTGCGTCGGTGTCTTGAACACGCCGTTCATCTCGGCGAAGCGGGCCGCGTTCCAGAGTTTGGTGCTGAAGTTGCGGTAGCCCTGGATACGCTGGGTCGACAGTTTCAGATCGCGCCCCATCGCAGCCATCGAGGTCAGCGTGAAGCGCATAGCGTCGGCCCCGAACTCGTCGATGATGTCGAGCGGGTCGAGCACGTTGCCGAGGGACTTCGACATCTTCTTGCCCTTCTCGTCGCGGACGAGGGCGTGGACGTAGACGGTGTCGAACGG